>CAZJWF010000058.1:0-19517 GCA_964549375.1 uncultured Neomegalonema sp. | reverse complement strand
AGCTGGATACTCGGAGAAAATCATCTGCAAGGCGTCCCTGCGCTGTTTTGCGGTTTCCTCCGAACATTCGTAAATCACCACACTTTTTCCAGCTTTGCAGCGGGCGATTGCGCGCATGTGAAAATCGAAGCTCCGTTCGCGGAAATGATCGAATTGCGTGGCAAATCTTTCAAACCCACCAAACGCATCGAAACGCATTTTCGCCTGGGCTATAGATGGTTCATCGGGAAAGTTTTTTTCGTGTGGGTTGCGGCTTCCAAGTTCGATAGCAACCGATGCTCTTGCAATAACACTAACGCGATTCTCGAGATGTTCTTTGAGAATCTCGTCGTACCGATCTTTAAATCGAGGATACGTTTTGCTGACTCGTTCAACGAATTCATCGGGCGCGAAGGGGACAAAGAACATCTCGCAGTCTTCTTTCTCCCTTCCGTCTAAATGGCACTTCGCGGCTGCGCTGGCCAATACGCGCAGGTTTTGAGTGGTCTTTGGAATTGGAAAGCTATCGGTCAGAAGGTCGAAAACTGCGATCTGCTCGTCGTAATTACTTTCCACTCGTGCGCGGCAGGCAATCCCGAACTCTCGGCGCAGGCGACAGTGCCGTAACCGTGAAAACCGCCGCTGCGCTCGATAACGCATCGCGTTACCGAAAGCCGATCTAAAATCGGTTGATTTGCGGCCCGCCTCAATCAAGACTTCGAGCAGTTTCTCTGGATCAGTGGGCAATCCATATGAGACGTGGCATTGCCCGGTTTGATGTTTTCCAAACAAGCATCTTGTGACCGCATCTGCGAGAGAACGAATTCCACGGGGGCGGCACAAAACTGTTTTGAGTGGCGGAGTCGCTTCGAGACAAAGTTCGACACTCTTTGACAGGTACTGCAAAATCTCGTTCGCAGACGCGGGTCGTTTAAAAATTGGCGTCAACAGACACGCAATAATCAGGACAACGAGGACGCGGTTTCTCATTCAGGGTCTCTTAGGTCGAAGTTTCGAATGATCTCTGCATAATGAGTAGTAAAGATGACTTAGGTCAATTCGTGCAGTTTTGCGGTTCGCTCATTCCAGCCTTCTCCCGAATTTCACAGGTTGAGTGCGTTCAAGGCCGCGCGAAGACCATTCCGACTTCGGCCCAGCTTTACCGTCAAACAACCGATTAACTTGACTCTAAGAAACCTTTCGCTATGACACCCGCCAGCACGAATTAACGGCGCGAAGTCAATGAACACTGCACGCAATATTTTTTTAGCACTCGGCAAGGCGAAGAAACGCGCTCTTGGCGATCGTGCGTGCGCCCAGTTTATTCAGCGACGCTGTAGTTCACGGCCTCCTGTGGTCCCCGACATTTAGTTCTTTACGAGAATTAGAATTGCTGTCCGGCGCCTCAGAAATTTCCGAGGCGCTTTTTTTCTGTTTGGAGAAAGCCCATGCGTATCGACATCGAAACAATCGACGACGTTCTACCTCATCTGAAGGATGGGAACGGAATTATTGTGTCCGAGCGCAACGAATACACCGTGATCGATTACCTTTACGCTTTGAAAGAAACGTTCGATTCTGACATGGCGTTGCAATGTCGTGGGTTGAAGTTCGACAAAAGCGGAAAAATAATCGCGCGGCCCTTTCACAAGTTTTTCAATCTGGGCGAACGCGAAGACCCGCTGCACATGGATTGGTCGCGGGACCATGTCGTCATGGACAAGCTGGATGGATCAATGATTCACCCGGCCTTTGTCAGCGGCGAGTTGGTCTTCATGACGCGGATGGGCGTTACCGATCATGCAAAAGCGGCTTTGTCCCATGCGTCCGAGGCGTTGCTGAAATTGTGCCGGGATCAGTTGGTGGATGGATGGACTCCGATGTTTGAATACACCGGACCAGACAACCGTGTCGTCGTTGCCTACGCGGAACCGCGCCTGACACTCTTGGCGGTGCGAGAGATGGTGACTGGCGTTTACCGGGATCACGAGGCGCTTATCGCCCTTGGAACCGAGTACGGCGTGCCAGTCGTCGGAACCGTCGATGCGGTTATGGACATCAAGCAATTTATCGCTGAAGGCCGTGCGCTTCAGGATGTCGAAGGATACGTCATTGCCTTTGAGGATGGTCATCGGGTCAAGCTGAAGGCGGACGCCTATGTCTTGCGTCACCGGGCAGTTTCTGGATTGCACAGCGAGAAAACGGTTCTCAATTGGGTGGTTCATAACGCGGTCGATGACGTGATCCCGCTCTTGGCACCGGATGCGGCAGAGCGGGTTCTCGACTTTCAGAAAGACGTCGAGGCGGGCATCTCTGCGCGTATGGTGATCGTTGAGTCGTTCTGTGATGCTCACCGCAACATGGAACGGCGCGACTTTGCGATGGCGGCTCGCGAGACGTTGGACAAACCGCTTTGCGCCGCTGCTTTCGCTATTTTGGATGGGCGAAATCCGCGACAGGCGGTGAAGCAACATCTCGAATGGGCCGCGCACTCAGGTCCCCGGATCGAGACGGTTCGCGACCTCTATGGATTTAAATGGAGCGTCGAGGGCCTGCCAGAAATTGATGCGGGTTAAATCTGTTCAGCCGCCGGGCAACGGGCGGCTGACATCGGCTTCTCAAACGAAGCCTCGCCGAGGCTTTGTCATCCTGACGATTAAAGATTGGAAAGTGAGGACGTCCGAAAATCAAAATCCGGCTGTCGTTCTGCAAAACGATAAGCCGCTCATTTTATAACGCCGAGTCTTTTGGCTGCCCAAAGAGAGCAGGGAGTTCTTTGGTCTCGTTTCACGCGCGGAGACCGCTTCGCGCTGGATCAGGCAGCGTCAGCTCAACAAAACTGCGATGCTGGCAAAGCTTGCAAGAATGAACAATCCGACGATCAGATAGAGGTCTTTCTTGTCTTGGTGCATCCTGTATTCTTCCGCACTGAGGTAGCGGTTTTTCTCCCGTCGAGCCGCAGCCGATGTATCGAGCATGGGTTGCATCCTTCCAATAGAATTGCGTACCAGGTACGCATTCAATTAGTACCCTGTACGCTTTCTTGATTGCCTTCGTCAAGCCTTAATGCTATCTACTGACGAGATTGAAAGCGGACGGATCGGTCAATGAACACGCTTGAAAAGCCAGCAAAAGCGCTAGAAGCCAGTCATTTACGGATGGCTCGTATCGGACTGGATTTGACAGTCCGAGAGCTTGCGGCAGCATCAAATGTGAATAAAGCGACGATTGTCCGAATTGAGGCCGGGTATCCCGTGCGCGAAGCAACGGTTACATCCGTGAGGACCACTCTGGAATCGCTGGGGGCTCGGTTTGTCATTTGTGATTCGGCGAATGACGTTTTGGTTGGTATAAACAATAATGTCCATGCATAGGGAGTTGGCGGTACAAGCCGCCGAATGATCTAAATGTTACGCATGATATCTTACGTTTCGACCTCAGTCATCGAAGAGGAAGCGCGTCGGTCCGAGCTTGAAAAAATTGTCGACACGGCCGAGCGAAATAACAGCACAACTGGAATCACCGGGGTTCTCTTTTCCGAGGGCGATCGTTTCTTCCAGACGATTGAAGGCGAAGAGGGCGCGCTCCGCGACCTGTATCATTCCATCGAAAACGACCCTCGGCATCAACGATTGAACAAGCTGCTCGACGAACCAATTGCAGAGCGCGCGTTTGCTGATTGGTCTCTCGATACGTTTTACATCGACTCGCCGGAGTTAATGAACTCGGCAAATCTTGAAGACCTGATTTCGCTCTACGTGCGGAATATCGGTTCTGATCCCGCTGGTATGGTCGAATTCGTGAAGAAGATGATCGACGAAATGGATACGTTCAAAATTCTTCGCACCCCTTACACACCCTGACAGCACGGCGCAAAGCGCATCGGTACGGAGCGTTGGACAAAAGAAAAAGCCCCCGGCGATGATGGCCGAGGGCTTTTTTTGTGGGTTCTGATCCTTGCGGATTAAGCGTCTTTAGCGAGGCCCTTGATCGAATCGCCCAGTGTGCTCACCATGCGGCGGCGGTGCTGAGTCTGGCGACGATCCCGCGCTTCCAACTCGGTCTCCAGATCAGCAAAGCGTTTGTCAGCAGTCTTCGCCATTTCGGTGGTCAGCTTGTCGATATAGGCTGACATTTCTTCGAAACGCGCCTTGGCCGAATCTTCCAACTCACGCACGCGGTCTTCTAGAAACGCGATCCGGTCCGCGGTGGCTTGTTGTTCATCGCCGAATAGCAGCGCTTGAACTTGGTTATAGCGTTCCGCCATTTGGGTGTTGCTCAGCGGTGCGGCTGGAACTTCAGAATTCTGGTTCGCACCGGTTTGTTTCGCACTGTTGGCAGCCATAGTGACATTTCCTCAAGGTTATTCGATGAGTCAGGCATTCGAATTTCTGGCACCAAAAGAGCTGAAATTGGTTTCTTCGTCGTTAACCACGTGATCGAAATCTGAGCAGGGCGTTAATACTTCGCGGGTGGTTCGGCTGAATCCGTTAACCTTCTGGATAAAAATTAACCGGGCACGGCGCGGCGTCTTTCGATTTGAAACGAAGGGATGCTCTCTTTCAAAACGAGCGATCTTTGATATGTGAGAAGGCATGACGCAGCGTATCGCGATCCTTCTTCTGGCTGCTGGGGCGTCGCGCCGGATGCGCGGGCGTGATAAACTGTTGGAACCAATCGACGGGAAACCGCTGTTGCGCCGTGTCGTGGATCAGGCGGCGGCCAGCTCTGCGAGCGAGGTGATCGTCATCCTTGGCGCACAAGCAAAAGCGCGGAGAGAGGCGCTAGGCACTTTGCCGATCCGAGCCATTGAAAATCCGTCGTGGCAATCGGGCATGGCCTCCTCGATTTCTGCTGGGATCGACGCGCTGGACGCGGATGTAGAGGGCGCGCTGATTGCTCTGGGTGATATGCCAGATGTCGATGCTGATCTGATCGACGCGATGATTGCTGCGTTTGATCCGCCGCAGGGCGTTGACATCGTACGCCCCGTTTCGGCATCAGGGCCGGTCGGCAATCCGGTCTTGTTTGGCAAGCGTCACTTTTCGGCATTGCGCGCTTTGCAAGGTGATATAGGAGCGAAATCCGTTATCGCACAGAATCGCGCTTCCGTGCTCGACATGCCAATGGCAGATGACCGCAGTCTCGTCGATCTCGATACACCAGAAGCGTGGGCCGCATGGAAAGCTCGTCGCTAGTGCAGGGGTGACGTTTCCACTGGATGCGCTAAAAGAAACGCGCGATCGGAACCAAGACCTCTGAAAAGGAAACAGACTCGATGCGTTTGGGAAATGATGTTGCGGCGGTTGTGACGGGTGGGGCTTCTGGGTTGGGCAGTGCCGTCGCCGCCGCATTGCGTGCGGCGGAAGTTCGGGTCACGCTGATTGACCGCGAAGCGGATAGAGGCGAGGCACGCGCCGCTGAACTTGGGGCGACCTTTGCCGAGGCCGACGTCACGGACGCCGACAGTGTTGCAAACGCCTTGCTAACCGCACGCGATGCCAACGGCCAAGAGCGTATCTGTATTAATTGTGCAGGTATTGCTCCGGCGGCAAAAACCGTGGGGCGCAAAGGCGTGCATGACCTGGCGCTGTTTCAGTCCGTCATCAATGTGAATTTGATCGGCAGCTTTAATGTCGCCAGCCAATCAGCGGCAGGTATGATTGCCGAGACAACCGACGCGGAGTGTGCCGGG
This sequence comes from uncultured Neomegalonema sp., assembly GCA_964549375.1. Classification (GTDB taxonomy): domain Bacteria; phylum Pseudomonadota; class Alphaproteobacteria; order Rhodobacterales; family Rhodobacteraceae; genus JAHDDY01. The sequence continues at coordinate 13,843 of CAZJWF010000058.1, read as the reverse complement.
GTCATCGTCCATACCGCGTCCATCGCCGCCTATGAAGGCCAGATTGGACAAGCGGCGTATGCCGCATCGAAAGGTGGGATTGTCGGATTGACCTTACCGATGGCGCGCGATTTAGCCGCGAATAAAATCCGAGTGATGGCAATTGCACCGGGAATTTTTGGGACACCGATGGTCACGGGAATGCCGCAAGAGTTACAAGACGCGCTGGCCGAAGGTATTCCGAACCCTGCGCGCCTCGGCGACCCGGCGGAGTTCGCCGCCCTCGCGCTCCACATCATCGACAATGATTTTCTGAACGGCAGCGTCATCCGCCTCGATGGTGCCGCCCGACTTAGTCCACGATAAACGTCAGCGCCTTCAGGTATCCAGACTCCGGCAAGCTTGGATGGATCGGGTGATCTTCTCCGGCACGGCCAGAGCGGATCAGCCGTCCGCTGCGGCGCCCAATCCGCAGGGCGTTCGCCACCGTCTCTCGCAAGGCATCGGGCGTCACCGCATGAGAGCAAGAACACACGGTCAGCGTCCCTCCGGGGGCGACCAGCGGCACAGCCATTCGTGCCGTGCGTTCATAGGCACGCAGGCCAGCCGTCAAAGCCTGTTTCGAGGGGGCAAAGGCAGGCGGATCGCACACGATCGTTTCAAAGGTGCGTCCTTCAGCGGCCAACTCTTTCATCGCATCAAACGCATCACGACGCTGAGCGTCAAAGCGACCCTCATACCCGTTCAACCCTGCCGCTTTCGTCGCCAGCGCCAATGCAGGCTCCGAACTATCAACCGCCAGAGCATTCGTGGCCCCTGCCGCAAGGCAGGCCATCGAGAACCCACCCGTATGAGCAAAAACATCCAACACCGCCCCCTCGCGCGATAATCCGGCGACAAAGGCATGGTTTGGGCGCTGATCAAAATAAACGCCAGTTTTCTGTCCGCTCATCAGGTCAGCAAGATAGACCGCACCGTTCTGTTCGACGCGAACCGGTCCTGTATCGTCGCCGCGAACAACCTCGCGCCCACCGTCCATTCCTTCTTGCGTGCGCCCTCGCGAGTCTCGGTTGACGACGACAGTTTTCGGCGAGAGCAAATCGTCCAGCGCCGCGAGAATATCTGGCACCCTGCTCTCGGCCCAAGCGGTGTTAGGCTGGACCGACAGCGCCTCGCCCATTCTGTCAATCACCAGCCCCGGCAAGCCATCCCCTTCGGCATGGCACAGCCGATAATAGGGCGCATCAAACATCCGTTCGCGATGGGCCAGCGCTCTTGCGAGTTTGGTATGTACCCACGCCGCGTCAATGACGGCGGCTGGATCACGGTCGAGGTCACGCGCCGCAATGCCGCTATTCACGTTCAGCGCAACCAACCCCAATGGCTCGCGCAACGAGTTCTCCAATACCGCGACGCTCCCCGGTGCAATCCCGCGAGAGCGCCGGTCCAAGACCAATTCGTCTTTATAAAGCCACGGATGCCCATCGCGAAAGCGGCCATCGCGCTTGGGGCGCGTGCGAACGATGGGATAAGCGGTTTCGGTCATGATCGGGTCCAGTCTTGCGGAGAGGACCAGCCCCTATCAGTGTGCGGTCTTTAAGACAATGCGCGCTCTGCCATCGCGGCCTCTATCACGGAAAATACGTCGTCGATTTCGGACAATGTGGTGGGAATGTGAGGAGCGATCCGCACGGGCCGTATATCTGTGCGTTGCCACCCAGAGAGCGGTTCATCCACCTCGGCCTGCACCCACTTTACAACAATATCCGCTGCAACCAGTGCGCTCGCTACGCGGTCAGCTCTGTTCGCCGGGATCAGAACCGTCACGGCGGCGGAACCGCAGGCGCTTGATCCTAAACACTCAAGCCCCAGCGAGTTTGCATTGCCCCGAATCCGTGTCGCGCGTTCCCGCAACAGCGCCTTAGTTTCTGCTACCCCGCGCACATGTAACTGCGCCAAGGCAACCCCCAAACCGAGGCGCAGGGTTTCGTTCGCAGAAAACCGCTCAATCGCTGCGCGCTTTTCAGCATCAGCCAGCCAGAATAATGCGGTCTGCTTCGGCGCACGCACCCATTTTCGGGTGGTTGCGAAGATGGCATCACAGCCAAGTACCGCCGTATTCATTTCGATCTGACCAAGCGCCTGCGCCGCGTCCACGACGATTTTCATCCCATTCGGCCTTGGCAAAGCTCCGATGGCCTGCATCGGATAAAGCAACCCGCCGACGCTCGACACCATCGGAAGTGTCAGGGCGCAAACATCGTCATCAATTCTTGCCTGCCACGCGCTCAGGTCCGGGTCGTCTAAATTCAGCGGCGGCAATACCTCAATGGTCGCCCCTGCGCTGCTGGCCATTTCTCGCAACGCGATGACATTCTCCCGCCATTCATGCGGCGCGACTAAAAACCGCTTACCCGCCATCGGCAGTTCCGAGACATACGCGCGCCAAGCTGAGAGTGTCCCGCTATCAAACCCGACGTTCTCTTTCGGTGCATGGAACAGCGCCGCCGCGGCGTCATGAATCCCTGCGAGTTCATCTTCGATTTCCTCGGCCGCTGCCGTGACACCAATCTTCGCCTCCAGATCCAGATGCGCGATCATTCGGCGCTGTACCGCCTGATCCGGCAAGCCGTGACTGGCGGCATTGAGGTAACTCTGGCCCATTAGGGTTGCTCTAGGATTTTGACCGCGTAACTCACTTCCCCCTCGGCCCCCGGTTCAAACAAGCCTTCAAAGGTCCAGACAACGTCTCGACTGTCTTTCCCGGGTTCTGTGACGTTTGTTTTTTTGGATGGTTCCGGCGCGCGTAAAACTTCGATGGCCCCTTCACGCAATTCGGTTCCAATGGGAACCTGATCACGCACAACGATCCGCTCCATGCTGCGCTCTCCGGTATGACGGAACTGGACGTGAAAAATCACACAATCTCCGGGAACAGCATCCTTGACCGGCTCGAACAGCGAATCCTGAATCCGCTCGTCGTTGAGATCGCTGTCGCAATCGCGATCAAGCGCCATCCGCTTTGTCACATCAATCCGGCCACCGGGCGCAGCGCGGCGCCGGGTGATCATCCGCGTGGTGGCGGAGACTGTCGAGCCAGTATCTGAGAACGCAACAGCCCGCACCAAAGTCGTATCGGTCCACCCCAAGGGTCTCGTTTCCGGGCCAAGTGCTTCTAGTCGGAACTGCACAATTTTTCCCGGCGTAACCGTGTCGCCGTTGCGCCAAGGTTGCGGTGCGCCATCGTCATTCAGCCGTAGAATTGTCCACTCCAACCCCGCACTACTTTCAGTGGACAGGTCAACGCGATGCGCTCCGGCAAATTCGGGGATTTCTAGAGATAGGATGTGCGCCAGCAACCCTTCATCTGTTGCGTCTTTCTCCGATGGCGGACCAAACAGGATGGGCGGTAAGTCGAACATGATCTGCGCGGTATCAAGGCCGGGATAAATCCTTGCCTGCGCGCCATCTCGTCCCGTGAAGGGCTCTAACGCCGCAAAGATTGTTCCTTCCGCTTTTGTGGTGGGGACATTGGTTCTTCGAACGTCGAAGACGAGCGCAAGACATGTATCGGGTTCCAGCACCGTGTCGGTTGACAAAACCCCTCGTAGGATACGCGTCTCGTCATCGTAGTGAATGGTCCCCGCAGAGCGCGCGGTTTCGGAAAATAACGCCGTATTGTCATTCGCCCGTTCGATCTGAATGGTCCTGACCCGCGCTCCATCCAGATTTTCCGGCTGCAGCATGTCAGATAGCCGCGCCGTCAACACAAGGGCATCGGCGCTCGACTTCCCTCGATTACAGCTTAGGATGGCGATGTCGGTGGTATCGTGCAGATCGAGGATTCGATCTTCATCCGGTGAATGCACCGTGAGATCGAGCGACGGTTCGACAATCAAAACCTCGACCCAGTCCGTGCCGCGCACCGCTTCTCCGCCAAGCAACCCAAGTTCAGCCCGCAATTCGATCAGACGGTCAGCCTGCAACTCGGGAGTATCAAGCAGCGATACTTTGACCTTTGCGTCCAGTCCCGGTTTGTCGTCTGTATTGGCGGGCACGGAAAGTTGGTTCAGGGGGAGGGCCGCAACACTCCATCCTCCATTCGTTGCAGTAGAGATATTCTCAACAGCAGCCTGAAATGTCGTATCGCCCTTCGGGGTGATGTCGAACTCTTCTATGTACAACGGGGCTGCTGCGATTGGGTGGCCGGTTTGTGCATCGACAACACGTGACAGCAGCCGCAGCTCCGCGTCGTAACGACCCTCAATCAATTCGGCGGAGATCACAAAGTTACCGGTATCCCCAACCCGTGCTGTCGTTAAACCCTCCGTCGTTGTCCATTCGCCGCCACTCGAGAAAGAAAGCGATGGAGCGGAAGGACGTTTTAGGCTTGGGGCCGCGTCGGGAAAAGACAGGTTCGTTTGACCGTCGTTCTGTACAGAAAGGCGGAGCGCCGTTTCACTGTCAAAGCGGGCGTCTTCACGCAATTTAACGCGAACGGTCAGGTCGCGTGCGCTGCCCACGTCTATATCTGGCAATGCGGCGCCGTCGTTGCAGCCATCGCGTGGTTCGGGCGTTTCGGATGTCACCAGACTGCGACAGGCAAATGCGCCCTCATCCGCGACCTTTAAACGTAACCCACGACCGCTCGTGTCTCCTCGATTGACGAGTCGATATGTTGCGGTGAACCCATCTCCGGCATCGACTGCTTTCTCCGAAATATTGAGCAGTCGTGCACCCAATAATGGACCGACGATGCGCCCCATAACAGAAACCGCGTCACCAAACGCTTGTTCGCCTTGCTCCATTGACGCATCCACTCGCACGGTCCGGCGTGCGGCAATCACATCTGGGTCGGCGAAGGGATCAGCATCGGATAACAACAGATCAGTTTCCAATGTAATCGTGCGCTCTGCCAACGGTGCTTCCTGATGAGCGCGACATTGACCAACCTTCATCGTGAGGGTGCGACCTTGCGTGGCCACAAAAGGTGGCACATCACAGGTCATCCCCTCACCCAAAACGACACTCGGCTTTTTGTATCCGAGGACAGAGGGCGAGGCGCTGGCTGTCAGACCGAATTCCTTCACCGCGCCACTTGGCACCGTCATCACGACGCGCAGCGGCGGGGTATCGCTGACAACGAGGATTTGACGATCCGTGCTCCCATCCAGCGTCGCGCGAATGGTTGGCGATGCGAGCGAAAAGGGAATGCTGTGCACGGCACGCAAAGTAGAGTCTTCCGTTGCAGCGCCCGCAACCAACACAAGTTCATATTGAGCATCGGCGCGCGACGTATCAGACAGCTTAACTGCCACAGCGCGTTCGAGGGTATCCCCCGGCTGGATTGTGGCCGCGTCCTCGTCAATCCGCCAAGCAATCACGCCATCATCGGTTTTTGAGAAACTCTCACTGATGTTATCAACGATGCCATCACGATCATTGTCGATGCCATCGCTGATGGGATCGAGGATTTCTAGTCCCTCTGGCATCCGCAGCGTAATCCGGCGGAGTTGAATCGGTCCGTTCGTCCGGTTTCGCGTGGCAAAGGGCAGCAGATAAGAATCGCCCGCCAGTGCCGCATCTGCCGGAGCCGATCCAGCCAGCGGTGCGGGCTGTCCGGTTTCGAACACCAGTGGCGCGTCAATCGACTGCCCCGCAGCAGGGGCGATTAAGATCACAGACAGCACGAGGGCTGCGGAGAACCGATTCATCCCCCAACACTAGCAGGTCCACACAAGGCGGCAACGATTGGCGTGCGCTCAGGCCCGGAAAGTTCAAACTCGAATAAAATGCGCGATAGAAGAGCCGAACGCTCTCAATCAGCTACTAACCTTGAATTCTGCATATTGACGCCAGGGCAAAAGCAACAAGATCATAGAAACGGAGCGGTCGATGCAACAAATGCAGACCAACGCACATCCACAAGAAGTCGGATCTAATCCCGCTTTGGCTGAACCGGCTGATTCCAGAGATACCAGCGGTACGAACATTGAGCCGCTCAAAGACGACGACCATAACGCGCTGCAAATCATCGAATCGATGGAACAAGGCATTCTGGTTTGGTCTGTCGATGCGCGTTGCACGATGTACAACGAGCGCATTTTTGATGTTCTCGAACTTTCTCCGGGTGATCTTTGGGTGGGGATGGAACGGGAAATGTTCCTGGAGATGTCTGCGTCGCGCGGCGAATTTGATCAACAGGTGGTTGAGCAGACCGAGCGAAATTTCAAACGCGCAGTGCCATTCTCGTTTGATCGTCTTTTGCCCTCTGGCCGTGTGGTTGTATCGACCTCGCGCCCCAAAGCGTCGGGCGGTTTTGTCGTCACCTTTACCGACGTGACGGAAATGCGCCGGAAGGAGAATGAACTCGCCGAAGCCAAACTTCAGGCAGAGGAGGCGCAATCGACAGCCCAAAACGCCCTCGCGGTAGAACGATCGCGAAAGCGCGAAGCACGAATGCTTTCGGAGCTTGGCGAATGGTTGCAAAGCTGTAAGTCGCTGGACGAACTCTTCGATGTCATCAGCCGTTTTATGGCCAAGCTGTTCTCTGGTTCTTCGGGAGAGCTATATATCTACAGCAATTCTCGCGATGTGTTGGATGGGTCATGTTCGTGGAACTCTCAGACATTGAAGGCGCATATTCAGCCCGACGATTGCTGGGCATTACGTCGGGGCCGGATGTATAAATTCGGTGCGGGGGCAGTGAATTTCACCTGCAATCATGCCAACGAAATTCCAGCGGAGACGGACTCGATCCGATACCTGTGCCTGCCGATTATCGCGCATGGCGATACGGTCGGATTGCTTCACATCCGATTTGACCGAGACCGTGATGAGGACGGCGTTCTGGTTCCTTTCGACGAGGGCGTTCATTCTTTTGCGATCCAATGTTCCGAGCAGATCAGTCTGGCCATCGCCAATGTCAAACTGCGCGATGAGCTACGCGATCAATCAATAAAAGATCCCCTGACCGGCCTTTATAATCGGCGTTATTTCCTAGAACGGTGCCGAACCGAGATCGTTCATGCCGAACGCTATAATCAGAGCATCGGGTTGATTTCCATCGACGCGGATAATTTCAAGATGTTCAATGATAATCACGGACATGATGCCGGAGATATGGTCTTACGGACAATCGCTGAACAGATGGAAACTCTCTTCAATGCCGATGAGGTTGTCTCGCGCTTTGGCGGTGAAGAGTTCTCGATTTTGTTGCCGGATACCTCGTCAGAGGTGACTTTGCAAAAGGCCGAGTTGCTCCGCGCCGCTGTTGAGCAGACGGTCATTCGGTACGGCGACAAAGCCCTTCCAAAGATAACAATCTCAGTGGGCGTGGCAATGTATCCCGGCGGCGGTACAACGCCGCTCGAAATGCTCAAAACAGCTGATGAGGCGCTTTACGCTGCGAAAGATGGCGGCAAAAATCAGGTGGTAATGGGCAAGGCGGAAAAGCCTGAACGTATGAAACGTTGAGGTGCGGAGTGATTGATCAGCCAGCTTTCGTAAAAGCTGGCGGGAGAAAAACCTCTGGTCAAGGACGACGAAGTGAAACTTCCCGACCAGAGGCCTCTAGAACGCTTAATGGCAAACGCATTTGGCGATCTAGAACTTTACCCGCAATCCAGCGTTCACTGAAAATGAGCTGAGGTCGTCTTCGATGGTTCCGGTTACGGCACCAGTAGGTGCGAGGCGGCGGCTTTCAACGCCGAACGCGCGTTGATAACGCCCATCAAGTGTGATGGCGAAACGATCAGAAATGTCGTAGCTGGCTCCGCCGATAAGCTGTGCGGCGAACGTCTCGTCCGAATCGCCCACGCGAACGCCCGGTCCGTAGACAAAATCTTGTTCCGTGAAGGCAACGCCCAGCCCAATGCCCGCGTAAGGCGTTATCGGGATGTTTGACAGCGGGAAATCGACCAGCAGGTTTGCGAAAAGGGTCGTTGAAGAACTGTCGCCATCCACATTGATTTCAGCGGCGGGGCCGTTGCCAGAGAAGAAAATTTCATCGATATCATTTTCGCGATATGACACTTCGATTTCGGTTCGAACCCCAAGACGACCAACTGGGCCCCATGACTTGCCCAATGCACCACCGATGACAAAGCTGTCGTCATATTCGTTTTCAACGCTTTGACGCGCGCCGCCGATATTCCCGGTGAAATCTGCATCACTCGCAAAACTTATGCCGCCGAAAACGGTTCCGTAAAAACCAGACCCTAGTGAGCCTATGCCCTCTGCGGCATGTGCGGCGGGTGCGCTGAGGAGTAGAGGAATGGCTAGGGCTGATGCGAAAATTGACTTCGTCGTGTCGGACATTTTATGTCTCCGTGTGTGTTGAACACGCCGGAAACACGGCAGTCGCTTTTTTTATTCGATCCGCGTCCTTCACGCGCAATTACGAAATCGTCAACGCGAAAGGGCGCAGCGTTATCGCCGACAGAACGCCTGCGGGATTGCTAGAGAATACCCGGCATTGTCCCCTCACGTGAAGACTCTTCCAGCCATTCCCACAAGTAAGTGGCGTAAGAGCGGAAGCAAATAATCTCGAACACGTCCGGGTTGTCACCTGATTGCCAGAACGCCGCCGCGATGTGGCTGATCCGGGTACGGCGCAAGTCGCCTTTGGCGAACTTGTCGCGGGCGAGGTCTACGGGAGCGCCCTTGGCCAACACTTCGCGGGCAGCGTCGCCCTCCAGCTTGAACATCGTGCGCGCGTCAGAGACATCGACCGCGAGGTGATGCACTCCTGACAGCGCATCAGTCAGTTTGCTCACCGTTGCGCCCGCCTCTCCGTAAGGTGTCAGCAGCAGCAATTCATCGGGCGACATCCACAGCGCCGTCTCGGTCGCTTTACGAACGTCCGGCATCTCTGATCCAACGGCGGTCTTTACCGCGCTGGCCACGGCCGCGTCCGACAGGTCGGCGCGCAGTGTCACCATGCCGCGCAACGGCTGTACCGAGAGTTTCAACCCACCGGCTCCGGTGTCGCTAACACCTTCAAGGATTGGGTGGGCAAGGCTTATGTCGAGATTAGACATCCTGACGTTCTCCCTTTGCATCGTAGAACACCGGATCACAGATCACCGCGCGGGTGGTTTTGTTTTTGGCCGTCGAAATCTCAATGACTTCGCCAAAGCGTCCCTGCCCGCCATTGATCAACGCCATCGCAATCGAGCGTTTCAGCGTTGGCGAGAAATACGTCGAGGTGACATGGCCAATGGCTTTCCCGTTCTCGACGCCATGCGCGCCATCAGGCAGTACTTCGTTCGGGTCTTCGGTCAACAATCCCACAAGCTGTTTGCGGTCTGGGCGGGTGAGGTCAGAACGTTCCATCGCCCGCTTGCCGATGAAGTCTTCTTTCTTCTTCGACACCGCCCAAGACATGCCGACGTCATGCGCCGTCACCGTACCATCGGTTTCATCACCAATGACGACAAAGCCTTTCTCGGCGCGCAAGATGTGCTGCGCCTCGGTGCCATAGACCCCGCCGCCCAACGCTTCGGCCTTAGCGTGTAGCTTCTCCCACAGCGACAAGCCAAACGACAGCGGCACGGCAAACTCGTATGACAGCTCGCCAGTGAATGAGATGCGGAACGCCCGAACGGGGCAGCCCTCAACCGTACCCTCGGCCATGCCCATGAACGGCACGGCGGCGAAGTCAATATCGCTGTCGAGTGATCCGAGCAGTTCTAAGCCTTTTGGTCCGGCCACGGCAATCTGTGCGAATTGCTCGGTGACATTGGCGACATAGACCTTGAAGTCGAACCACTCGGTTTGCAGCCATTCCTCCAACCACGCATGAATGCGATCCGCGCCGCCGGATGTAGTGTGACACAGGAAGGTTTCTTCATCGAGGCGCACGACCACGCCGTCATCCATCAGGAAACCGTTCTCATTGTTCATCAAGCCGTAGCGACATTTGCCGGGCTTCAGGCTCGACATTATGTTCGTGTATATCAGGTCGAGGAACTTCGCAGCATCCGGTCCTTTGACGATGATCTTACCCAGCGTCGAGGCGTCCAGAATACCCACAGTTTTCCGCACGCGCAGGCACTCGCGATGGATCGAGGTATCGCGATCTTCGTTGCCGCGTTGATAGCGATACGGCCGCCGCCAATCGCCGACCGGTTCCCATTCCGCACCATGTGCGGCGTGCCACTCATGCATCGCGGTTTGTCGAACGGGCTTAAAGAGATTCCCGGTCTCGCGGCCCGCAATTGAGCCAAATGAGATCGGCGTGTAGGGCGGGCGGAAGGTCGTCGTCCCAACCTCTGCCATCGTCTTGCCGAGCGTCTTGCCGAGGATGGCGTGGCCGTTGATGTTGGACAGCTTGCCTTGATCGGTGGCCATGCCCAGCGTCGTATAGCGTTTGGCGTGTTCGACGGACTCGTAGCCCTCGCGCGCGGCCAGCGCGACATCCGCGACGGTCACGTCGTTCTGATAATCGAGGAAGTGCTTGCCGCCCAATCCGGCCTTGCCTTTAGAGGGTGTACACCAGACCGGAACGATGGGCGTTTCTTCGGCGACCGTTACGCTTGGTGCGGCGCTTGCTCCGCTGAGACCAAGCTGCGACAGCGTCTCTGCCGTTGTTTCGGCAGCCTGTGCGACCACCGCATCTGTTGTCAGCGCGCCATGCGCGCCGCCAGCAACGAAGACCATTGCTTCGGCATCTTTGCCGCGCGGTGGGTTCGCGGGGTCCGGGCGATACATGACCGCGTCTTCGTCCCACATCGCCTTGCCGCCGGAGTGAGAATAAAGATGCACCACCGGCGACCAGCCCCCGGCCATCGCCACGCAATCACATGCGATGATTTCGCCTTCGGCTTCCGGATTGTCGAAGTCGATGGTGGTGATCTGTGCCAGCTTTTGCCTTTTGGCCTTGGCTTTGCCGATTCCGGCATTGCCCTGAATTTTCAAACCAGCCGCCCGCGCTTCTTCCACCAAAGCCCCGGCGGGATCTCTGCGGCTATCGAGAATCAGCGGTACGGATTTTCCAGCGCCGTGCAGGGCGAGGGCCGTGCGATAGCCGTCATCATTCGTGGTGTAGATGACTGTGTTTTCGCCGGGCGAAACACCCCACAGCTTGACGTAGTCGCGCACGGCGCTGGCCAGCATTACGCCGGGCAGGTCGTTGTAGTGAAACGCGATGGGCCGTTCGATCATGCCGGTCGCGGCAATCACGCGCCCCGCGCGTACCCGCCACAGGCGATGGCGCACTTGTGCTGCCTCGCCTCGGTCGCCGCTGCGCTCATAGAGCAAACAATAGTTATGATCGTAAGTTGCCGAACAGGATGTCCGCAGTCGGATCGTCACATTGTCCATCGCCTCCAGTGCGGCAATGGTGTCCGCCAGCCATATCGCGGCAGGTTTCCCGTCGATCTCGGCATCATCATCGACCAAGAGCCGTCCACCGAGGCGTTCGGTTTGTTCGACGAGGATCACCCGCGCTCCGGCTTCGCCTGCGGCTTTTGCTGCGATCAATCCAGCCACGCCGCCGCCCGCAATCAACACATCGCAAAACGCATAGGTGTGCTCGTATTGCGACGTATCCGAGTGGGTGGGCGCTTTGCCCAAACCGGCAATCCGCCGGATCACAGGCTCGAAAACATATTTCCACGCATGACGGGGATGAATGAAGGTCTTGTAGTAAAAACCCGCCGGATAAAGACGTGATGCGGCGGCGTTCAATACCCCGACATCGGCTTGCAAACTTGGGAAGCGGTTCTGGCTCGTTGCTTCCAATCCGTCATGTAACTCGATCTGAGTCATGCGGATATTCGGCTCATGAGTTTCATTGGCACCGAGATTCACCAGCGCGTTGGGTTCTTCTGGTCCTGACGAAATCACGCCGCGTGGTCGGTGATATTTGTACGAGCGATTGACCAGCTTGACGCCATTGGCCAGCAGCGCCGAGGCCAACGTATCGCCGGGATGGCCTTTGTACGACGTGCCGTCGAACCAGAATGTAATGTTGTGTGAGCGATCAATCAGCGCGCCGCCGCTTTCAAGTCGATTTGGTTGGCTCATTTCACGCGCCCTTCGGCTCTGGCGGCTTCGACGCGATCTAGGATTTCCTGAGGCGGGCTTGTCACATCAGCTTTGTAAACCCCGAAGACTTCGAGCGTTTGTGTGGAGCGGACCATGTGGAACCACTTGCCGCAGCCAAAAGCATGACGCCAGCGCTCAAAGTGGACCCCGCGCGGGTTTTTCCGGTCAAACAGATAGCTGGTAAAGTCCTCGTCAGAACTGCCCGGCCCAAAGCGCACGAGATGCGCCTCGCCGCCTGCCGCGAACTCGGTTTCTTCGCCAGATACCCCACAACAGGGACAGTCAATCAACAGCATGGCCACATTTCCTCAAGCGCACACGTCGTCAGGGTCTTCGCCTATCGCAGTTTTTGGCGAGCGCGCAAATCCGTCAGACTGTCGCCCCTTCGCGACCAAGGGCGGTTCAGCGCACGGATACCGCGATAACTTTAATGCTTGTTATCTCGGATTTGGTACATATCTCATCCAGCAGCAGTCGCGTTGGAGAGGTTCATGCCAGAACATGTCAGAAGTATCGAGTGCTGCTATTGCGGAGCGTCAAACTTCGTCAACTTGCGAGAGCTGAGCGGCCAAACGCTGAAATGCGGCGAATGCGGTGGTGGAATGGCGGTCGATAAAATGACGCATGTTGCCCAACCTATTGCTACGAAAGATAATTTAGCTTCGACCCCGCCCCGTTCAGCCACCCGTGAGGACCGACAATTGGCCTCGCAATGGAAGGGCAAGCAAGACCGGCGCGACGACGATGACAACAAACGCAAACGTAAAAAGTCTAAGCGTAAGAAGAAAAAAGGCTTTTTTGATCGGCTGGAAGATATTTGGGACGAGGTTGAGGACATCTTCGACTAGAACTGGTCATGTTTTCCGACTTACGCGGGGGCAAACTCGGTCTCTCGCCAGCGGTGCCAGATCATCAATGCCCGCACGAGGATCAGCGTCAGGACGAGCCGTCCAAACAAAAGCACCCAGAAATCCCCGCCCACAACCACCATAATCGCCACATCCTCGATCAAGCCGTGGCAGAGCGATAACCAACACAGCGCATAATACTTGGCCTCGCGAGAGATCGACGGATCGTCCCCGCGTGCGATGATCATTCCGCTTCCATAAGACAGTCCCAGCAATACACCCGTTGTGGTGATTGAGGTGACAGAACGATCCAAGCCAGACACCCACATCACCGGGGCCAATAGCCGATTGATCAGGGCGGTTAACCCAATCCGATCAAACACATCCATCATGATCAGCAAGGCCACAAGGATCGTGAACAGGACCAACAGCCCTTTCAGGCTCGACAAGGCCCAATCCAGATGGCCCGCATCGGTCCGCGCGAATTGCCTGAAATGATCCAAAGATTGCGGTTCGGCGAGAAACCCCGTCGTTTTACTGACGTGATCAATCAGAATGACAGCGAGGCACGCCGCAAAAACCCGCAAGAGACTGGTTCCCCAAAACGAACCTCCAGCCCGATGCACAATGGCTTGCTCGACTGGCAGGCCATGCGCGATCAGAATAAAGGCGCAGACCGACGTGACTTGTGCGGCGGTCATGTCTTGCCCGATTAGAACTGGCAGCGTCGCAATCGCCCCGTACATTCCGGTGAAAATCGACGTGACAGCGATGATCGCCGCTTCCGGGGGTAGGCTCAGCACGCCCATCACAGGTCGGAAGATCGGACTCATCCACTCAATCAAGCCATAGGCTTCTGCAACACGCATCAGGATCATGATGGGCACCATGATCCGCGCAACCTCCCAAAAGGTTTTCAAGCTGCGGCGGCAGAGGCTTTCAAGATAATCTCGCATCATCCGCGC
>CAZJWF010000057.1:17821-19671 GCA_964549375.1 uncultured Neomegalonema sp. | reverse complement strand
GGCCAAAACCGGAAATGTGAGCCTGAGACTGCGCGCACCGCTGTGGGTACTGGGGCGGAGCATATGCCTCCTGCTTTGCTGGATCGCGCTATACGCTTCGTTCACTGTCCTCACGCTGTCTGTGGCGGCAGTTGCGGTTTATACCAACCCGATCATAACGACATTGCTGTCGGCAGCATTGATTGGCGAGCGAGTCACGCGACAACAATGGAGCGGTGTCCTATTGGGTTTTCTTGGCGTAATCGCGATTATCAAACCCGGCGCGGAAGGAGTTTCATGGGCAATCATTTTACCGTTGATGGCAGCCGCATTCTATTCTGTTGCGATGATCATCACCCGAAGTAAATGTCAGGATGAAGCGCCGCACACATTGGCGCTGGCCCTACACAGCTTATTTCTTGTGACTGGCGTGATTGGCACCGTCGCCCTGTTGACGATTGATCTGGGCGCAGACATTAAATCTGCTTCGCCTTTCCTCTTGGGTGGCTGGACACCGATGGGAGAAAAGGAATGGGGTTTAATGGCCTTGCTCGGTGCGCTGTCCGCCGCTTACTTTCTGGGCGTCGCACGGGCCTATCAAATCGCGCCTCCACAGATCATCGGCACATTTGACTACGGCTACCTCGTTTCAGCGGCCTTGTGGGGGTATGTCTTTTTCTCTGAAACACCCGATGCGGCAACAATCGGAGGCATGATCTTGATTACGCTCGCTGGCTTGCTGGTCGCCGCGTCAGCGCGGGGGAAAGTTTAAGAGCAAAAATCCCATGTTCACCTTGCTTGTTTGAGTCTGCGACTGTTTCGCACTCCCAACAGATTGCAGGCGAACATAACTGCACAGCGCACTATAGAGAATCCAAGACCCCGCGCGCTCAGCGCTCCGATTCTCGACATTGATGACAAAAGCCTCCCCGTGGATAACGGGAAGGCTGTTCTTTGCAGTTCGTTCTGAAAACTTACGAGAACTGGAAGTTATTTTCGCTCAGAGAGTTGCTGTTAGTTCCCGCGAGTGTGGTCGTATTGCCGTCTCCGAAATCGACAACCGTATCATCACCCTGTTGACTGATATTTAGATCTCCAAAACTGTTGAAATCGAATGCCGAGGCATCGACGCTATCTCTACGGGCATTGAAGTCCGTGATCGTGTCACGACCTGTACTCGCGACAAATGTGTCCCGGCCTCTGCCGCCCGACAGGGTGTCGTTGCCGCTTCCACCGTCCAGAACATCGTTGCCCCGACCACCGATGACGGTGTCATTTCCAGCACCAGCATTCACCGTACCGCGTGTTCGGCCTTCGGAGCCATCATAGGTATCGTTACCAGCGGAGAGATTTACATCGCCAACTACTCGACCTGAGTTCACCACGTTCACATCGCCACCCGCACTAGTAGCATCGATTGCGGTTTCGGAAGCGCGGATCGTGCCGGAGTTATTGATCTGACCATCAAGGGATACACCGTCTTCGATGCTGATGCCAACCGCTTCGCTGGACGAATCCGCAGCCCGAATTCTGCCAGAGTTGCTGATGTCACCACTAAAGGTCACATCGTTTCCGCCGCCGCCGAAGATACGGACACCGTCACCAACAGTGTTCCCCTCAACGGCCTCGCCACGTCCTCTGATGACACCGGCATTATACACCGAGCCGTTGACCGTTTCGCCGTCGGTTTCCCCTGTTTGCAACGACACGCCCGACCCATCATTACCGCGTCCCGCGTCAATCCGGCCCGTACTGGTATTCGTGATAGAATAATCATTCGATGTTGCATCTGCATAGACGGTGCCGTTGCGTTGATCACCGGTACCTAAAATGGTGCCGGTATTCACAACTGACAAACCTTCCCCGTCAAT
>CAZJWF010000057.1:0-17721 GCA_964549375.1 uncultured Neomegalonema sp. | reverse complement strand
CATCTAATGCCCGCAATCCGGAGGTCGCGCCCACGGTGCTCTCCGACGTGATCGACCCGGCATTCACGACATTGCCTTCAAAGATACCCGGCGGCACGCCGTCTGGCCCGCGATCTCCTTCAAGGCGGACGCCATCACCAGCAGTCGCCGCAGAAGCTTCCGCCTGTCCGCGACCCGTGATGCTTCCCTTATTGACCAGATTGACCTGACCATTGCTGCCGTCATTCAGAGAGGCCAACGAGACACCTGCGCCCCGATTGCCTTCACCAGCATCAATGCTGCCACTTTGAGTATTGAGAACGCCGAAATTACTGGCGGTCGCATCAGAGTAAACCGTGCCGTTGCGTTGATCACCAGTGCCCACGATGGTCCCAGCGTTCACAACGGTCAGACCGTCACCGTCAATATTCACGGCACGGCTGTCCGAGGAAACCGTCCCCGCGTTCAAGAAACGCCCGCCCGAATGGTCGGCCTCTCCGAAGTAGACGCCGTTATTGACACCTGAAATCTCGCCACCACCGGCGTTCAAGAGATTGCCTTGGAAGCTCAATCCATCGACAGTGCGGAACCCTGCTGTGGTGCCTTGCTCGCTTTCAGACGTCACGGTTCCTGCGTTGACAATGTTGCCTTCAAACAAACCCGGAGGCACACCATCAGGAGCACGATCTCCTTCAATACGAATACCGTCACCAGATGTTGGCGCGGACGCCTCGGCTTGACCGCGGCCCGTGATGCTGCCCTCATTGATGACGTTCACTTGGCCGCTACCGCCATCCGCTTGCTGAGAAAGCGAGATACCCGCACCCTGATTTCCAGCACCCGCATCGATGACCGCACCAGCCGCGTTATTGACCGTTGTGTTTGATGAGGTCCCATCGGAATAGACGGTGCCGTTGCGCTGATCTCCGGTCCCGACAATCGCGCCCTGATTATTTACGGTGATGCCGTTACCGCCAATATTGACGCCGCGACTATCGCTCGAAATCGTTCCGCTGTTATTCACCGTGCCGGAAGACTCACCGCCATTTTCGAAGGTAACGGCATTTACTCCACCCGTGATCGTGCCTTGATTATTGATCGTGTTATCTTGGCCCGAAACACCGACACCCGTCGTTTCAGCATCAATCGACGCACCACCGCCGTTATTCACGATGCCATTCGTACCATCCAATTGAATGGTGGATGTCGCACCAGAGCTTGAAACGGTACCCTGATTATTAAACGTAAAGCCATTGCCGCTGCCCGTCGCAACCGGGCTGCCATCGCTTGTAAGTGTTGCCCCCGGAGCGACGTCGGGCTGCCCCAACAGCGCAAGTTTTTCGCTGGGCGATTGAGACGAAGCCGAAGCGCCGTCGGTTTTACCGCCTTGCGCATTCAAAACCTGTGCAAAGGCCCGCGAGAAAAAATTCAACACCCCTCCAGAACGATCAAGCGATCGGCTGAGGGAAAATTGTGAGGCTTGGTCGACTTTCATCCGGAAATTCCTTGCGAATTGTCACTTGAGTACTTGCATGTCCCAATTTCGGACAAAGAATTGCCCCGTCAATTCACAATTTTCTCGATTTGAACCAAAATAAGCAGAGAAAGTCGTAAGATTTGCCCGATTGTAGAGAGTTCAAATCGAATAAATTTCGAAATGCGCCTAAACACGTCTCAGTTTTTAATAGTGTTTTGAAATTACAGAGAAAGAGATTTTGGCAGGGAGGTCATGTAGCCTCTATTTTGAGTCACTCTTCGGTGATCTATTTGTGATCTTTTTCGCGCCGACCAACGGCGTAAATGCGGCAAAACCAAGTGAACATTGCGAAGTGCCAATTCACACGCTCAATTGATTCCAAAAAGGGCTATTTAGAATGCGATGCAGCATGAGTTGATGCTGCATTCCGATGAGCGACGAATGGGACACCCGCGCGCACTACCGATCAAAAGGAAAACCTGATTGCCGAATGCGTCCGGCAACGAAACTTCATACTGATCGTTATGTCAGCGGATCAGCGTCGGACCTGCTCAGCCAAATGCTGGAGCGCCGAAACAAAGGGTTCACGGACCTCGTTGGGCAGCGAGTCAAGCATCCGGCGTTCGGCTTCCACGACTTTTGGTGTCACCGCCTCCAAAGCGCGTTGGCCTTCAGGCGTGATGGTCACAGAATTAGCGCGCTGATCCTCCTCGGTGCGGCGACTGGCGATCAGCCCTCGCTTACCAAGGCGTGACAGCATGTCTGCCAGTGTGGAGCGGTCAATTCCGGTGCGGCGCACCAGCTCAGATTGCGTGACACCTTCATCAGGTCGCAGCGTAAGCAGAACGGCGAACTGACGCGGGGTCAATCCATAGGCGCGCAGCGCTTGTGCAGTCATATCAGCGGCGCGCTGTTGGGCGCGGTGCAATAAGTGCCCCGGCGATCCATCCAGTGAAAATACGCCTGTCCCTTCGGCATTCTGCGCTGGGTCTTTCTCGAACATTGAGTCGGCTCCCCGTAAGTCCATCCTCCCCTAAGGACGGGCACTGATCGTTTCACTTTAAGACGATTGTCTCAGAAAGGCGAGCAATATGTGCCGTATGCGTCGAATCTATTAAGAATACGTCGTAAGTTCTTAATATCCGTTAATCATGATCCTGTGCGGCGACCACCTCTGCCTCCCGGCGATACTGGCCGAGGTTGATCAAATCGAGGGTAAAACCAACTATCCAGAGCACCAAAACCCAAATCGTGGCGCATGGAAAACTGAGTTTTCCATGCGCGAGGAATCGGCCCACCGGTGTCTTAGACTGTCTGCCGTACCAGACGACCCAGCCCCCTGCCCGGACCCCGCGCCAGAGAATCATTGCCCAAAACCAATGCAGCCCTAGCACCATCATCGCCTCGCGGAACAATTCATCGGCCCGATTGCGAGGAACGTCATCGCGGCGTCTTTGGTAGAGGAAATCATGGAGCGCCGCCGCGCCGAGATAGGATGAATGGGTACGCGGAACGAACAAGGTCAGCAAAAAGGGCACCGACGCCCCGTCAAAGGGAAACCCTTTCGGCACGAGATAACGCTCGCCGGAGTCTTTATGCCCCGCCGCATATTCCATATCAGCCGCCATCGCCCATTTCGTCGGGGTAAGGCCAGGAGGCCGAATCCGTTGTCGATGCCGACGCCGCATCTCTCGCCGCGCCCTTGGTGTCGCTTCCTCACGTTGATAGGCCACCTGATAGCGAGCCTTGGTAATGGATGTCGGTTTCATAAGCGTTGGTTCCATCCCGTTGCTGCACATTCGAGCTGTCCGACGTGCTGCGCCACAATAGGCGGCTGATAGACGAACGATAAAGCCTATGGCATTCGCTCTGGCTTTGTTGCTCAGCTCTTGAGCCTCCAGTTGAGCAATTCACTCCTTTCTCGAACCCGAGGTACTCGTATCTTGAAATTCGAAAACCGTTTCTGTTTGACGGCAAACGGATATCGAGTCCCGCCGCAGTATTGCTCCTCGGTAATGAAATTTCCGCGCGAATCGTTCGAAATATGATTGAAGCGAGCTTGTCCTGACAAAGAGTTCCTGACCGTGATCAATCCCACGCCTCACAACATCCCGCTTGCTGCGCTTTGGATGATCGGCAGTATCGTTTCATTCAGCCTCATGGCGGTTTCTGGACGAGAGGCTGGGCAGGTGATCGAAACGGCGGAGCTGCTGACATGGCGTGGCATTATCGGCTTGGCAGTGATTGTCATTATCCTCGCGGTCACAGGGCGTTTTAACGAGGTACGCACTAATCGGATGCCACTACATCTAATACGGAATGTTGGGCATTTCTTCGGACAATATTGCTGGTATTACGCGGTTACGCTGATCCCTTTGGCGCAACTTTTTGCGCTTGAGTTCACCTCGCCGATTTGGGTCGCGCTCTTTGCGCCCTTTATCTTGGGAGAACGATTTACCCGGATCAAGGCGCTTGCGATCCTTGTCAGTTTTGCCGGCGTTTTGATTGTGGTCCGTATTTGGGCGGACGGATTTGTATCCGAATTTAGTGGTGGACAGGTTTGGGGACTTTTGGGAGCACTGGGGTTCGCAGTCAATATGGTCTCGACAAAGAGGCTTACCTCGACCGAAACGACACTTTGCATCCTCTTTTGGCTTGTCGTCTTGCAAACACCGATGGCATTGATTGTCGCTGGCGAGCTGCCGATGGTGCCGCCAAACGCATGGATTTGGCTGTGGGTGATCGTGTTGAGCCTTGCCGGTCTTTGCGCGCATTTTTGTCTTGCACAGGCATTTCGCTATGCCGATGCGACCGTCGTCACGCCGATGGATTTTGCCCGTCTGCCAGTCATCGCAATCGTCGGCGCTTTGGCGTATGCCGAACCTTTATTGTGGAATGTATTGATCGGCGGGGCGCTGATTTTCCTCGGCAACTATATCAACATGAGATTTGCGGGGCGATAGCCGTGGGTACATCGCTGTCACGTGTGATGGAACCGCACACTCCCTTTTCGTCGGAAGATGCGCTACGGCGATCTGTTCATTTGCTTGCCGGTCACCCTTGTTCATCACCTCCAGGGCCAAATCGGAGACTTGGCAGGCATGCAAGCAGGGCAACTGCGACTAGGCGTTTGCCCAAGTTTCCTTGCGCTTGCGTTCCAGCTCGGCGTGGTGCTCCAACGCCGCCGGTTCCATGATCCCCGTCGCGAATGTATCGGGTTGATAGTGTCCGTAATTGTCCGTGCCGCGCACCAGTGTCGCCGTTTCATTTTTGTTGATCAGTTGGCGAACGGACGGCGCGATGTATTGAACGTTGAAGCCGATCCGCCGATCATCCGATCTATTAGGCATCGAGGCGTGAAGTGTCCAACCGTGGTGAAAGGATGCCTCTCCTGGCGCCAGCGGGCAGAGCACCGCGTCACTCTCAGCTACGCCTTTTACGGATTGCCCTCGGAACAAGACGTTGCTGTCGTCATCTGAATCCACATGCTCGAATTTGCCTTGTGTATGGCTGCCCGGAACCATTCGCATACAGCCGCTCTCGGCATTGGCTGGTGACAAAGCGAGCCAGAGGGTGACTTGTTCGTCGCTCGACAGACCCCAGTAGGTCAGGTCTTGATGCCAGCTTACAAAGCTGTCTGCGCCCGACTCTTTCACGATATAAGTCGCGTCGAACAGCATAATATCAGGTCCAAGAATTTGCTCGACGGCATCCAGCACAGCGGGATGGGTTGTTGCTTCGGCAGCGAAATCGAGGATCGTGTGGACCTTCGGTTTGTAGTGCAAAGGGCCGTGTTCGGCTTCGACAGCTTCTAGCTTCGCACGATGCTCCGCCGCCTCGGCAGACGAGAGGATCGGCACGGGAGAAGCAAAACCATCCCGCTGATAGGCATCCGTCAGAGGGGTTATCTTTAAGTTTTGTGCGGCGATTACGTGCATTGCGGCTTCCTTTACCCCAACAAATCAGAGCAAAAGCATCGGTTCTCTATCGCCTCTACGTCAAGCGTGTCCTCGAATGAAGCGTAATTGACTGAACCGGCTCCGCATTTCCGCTGTGCGCGGCGCGAGGGAGGCAGGATCATCAGCGGCAATGGCATCGGCGATCAACGCAGCGAGATCCGGAGCATCCGCATGGGTGACGCCCCACCGCACGGCCTCTGGCGTTCCAAGACGCAGGCCATTCATATCGTCCGTGACGTCCGGCAGAGGGAGTCCGATCCCTGATGCCAGAATACCCGCTTGCCGCAAATGCTTGGCCATTGCCTGACCACCACGATCAGTTGCGAATGCAAATTGATGAGAATCTGTCATGCCTCGCGAGGTGGAAAATACCGGCACGCCATTCTGGGCAAGCGCGTCGGCCAATGCGCGCGCGGTAGCGATCATCTCAGCGGTATAGCTGCTGCCATGCTCGCGCCAGTCCAACATTGTCAGTGCCAAAGCCGCCACGCGGCCCACATCGAAGTTTGCGGTCAGGCCGGGAAAAGCAATTGCGTCAATCTTTTGCATCAGCGCGGCATCGTTTGATACAATCAAACCACCTGCGGGTCCGCCGAGACTTTTGTAGGTGCTGAAGGTCATCAGATGCGCGCCTTCGTCCAGCGGGTTTGGCCAAGCCCCGCCCGCGAACAGTCCACATTGATGAGCGGCGTCGAACATCAGCACGGCACCGACCTCGTCAGCAATCTCACGGACCTGAGCAATGGGGTGTGGAAAGAGGTTCAACGACCCGCCCAGCGTGATCAGCTTGGGCTGAACGTCACGCGCCATCACGCGCAGTGCATCGACATCCACGCTATAATTTTCGGCATCGACAGGAGCGTAGCGAATATTGAGGCGATATAGCCCTGCCGCCCCCACACCGTGGTGCGTCACATGCCCCGCGACGGCAGCGGATGGCACAATGACCGCATCGCCCGGCTCGCATGTCGCCATAAACGCATAGAGGTTGGCCATCGCCCCAGACATCACACGGGACTCAACGTATTTCGCGTTAAAGATTTCGGCGCAAAGAGCATCGCAAGTGGCTTCGATTTTCTCGACTGCTTCGAGGCCCATCTCATATTTGTCACCGGGATACCCAAGCGAAGGCCGCGACCCGAGGCCACGCGACAGCATCGCCTCAGCCTTGGGGTTCATGACATTAGCTGCGGGATTTAGGTTGAAACACTGTGCCTCATGGATCGCGGCGTTCTCAGCGGCGAGTGCGTTGATCCGCGACTCAATTGCCGCACTTTCGGCAGCGGCGTCTGCTGCGATCTTTTGGATATAGGATTCACAGCCTTCGGGAAGCCAATCGCGTTTCGTCAGTGACATTGATGTACCTTGCCTTACCCGCCAATATATCCGTTTGCCTTGAGGAAAATCAGCAACTCATCTGCTGCAGCCTCCGGCGATTGATCGGTTGTTGCCAACCTGATCTCTGGATTGAGCGGTGCTTCATAGGGACTGTCAATGCCCGTGAAGTTTTTGATCTCACCTGAACGCGCCTTCGCGTAGAGGCCTTTCACATCCCGCTGTTCGGCGATCTCCAGCGGCGTATCGACGTGGATCTCAACAAACTCTCCATCCTCCACCATCTGCCGAGCCATCTTTCGCTCGGACCGGAAGGGGGAGATAAAGGAAACGAGTACGATCAAACCTGCCTCGACCATTAGTTTGCCAACCTCGGAGACACGGCGGATATTTTCCACGCGGTCAGCATCCGTAAAGCCAAGGTCCTGATTGAGACCATGACGCACATTATCGCCGTCCAAAACGGTCGTATGCCGTCCCATCGCGTGAAGTTTTTTCTCCAGCGCATTGGCGATGGTCGATTTACCTGATCCGCTAAGTCCCGTGAACCACAGCATTGCAGGGCGTTGTCCCTTGAGGTCGGAGCGCGCGTCTTTGTTTATATCGAGCGCCTGCATGTGAATATTCGACGCGCGCCGCAGCGCGAAATCAATCACACCGACCCCGACGGGTCCGTTCGTCAGGCGATCAATGACCGTAAAGCGTCCCGTCTCGCGGTTCTCTTCGAACGGATCAAATGCAATTTTACGATCAAGATTTAGGTGGCAAACACCTATGTCGTTCTGCTCAAGAGTACGTGCCGCAAGCTCGTCCAGCGTTTCGACGTCAATCGCATGGCGCGGTTGGGCGATGGTCGCTTGGGCGGTGGTCTCGCCAACTTTCATTGTGTAGGTTCGACCCGGCAATAACTCGTTCTTGTCCACCCACAAGATCGTAGCGCGGAACTGATCAGAAATTTCGCTTGGTTGTGCTGCGGTACAGATCGTTTCGCCCTGTGAAACCGTTGTTTCGCCTTGTAGATGGATCGAGATCGACTGTCCTGCGACTGCCTCCGGCATGTCACTTTCCAAGGCGACAATGCGTTCGATCACACCCTCTTTGGTGGACGGCAAAATCTTGATTTTATCGCCGGGTTTGGCCTTCCCGCTGGCAACTTGGCCGAATAAGCCGCCTGTCGAGTCTATCTCGCCGACAGACATCCGAAACGGTTTGTCTAGCTGTCTGGGATGAACCTCTGTCGCCTCCAGCATATCCAACAATGTCAGCCCATCACGCCAAACGACTTCAGTCGGAGATACGACGATATTCTCGCCATTTTGCGCCACGATCGGGAGGGTCAAGATCGAGTCGAAGGACAGATCCTCTGACAATCCAGAGAAATCCGATTTGATTTTCTCCGCGGCAGCTTCTTTGTACCCTGCCAAATCCAATGTATTGATCGCCAAGATCACATGCTTGATGCCCATCAAAGACATCACAAAAGCTAGGCGTCGGGTCTCAGGCAAAACGCCATTCCGGGCATCGACCAACAGCACGCCAATATCGGCAAAGGCCAATTCTGAAATCAAATCGACGGAGAGGTTCTGCCGAAAAGGCTGTCCTGAAACGATATATCGTTGTTTTTTTCCGACCCGGAACCGCAGCCCAGTTTCAGTTTCAGTTTCAGTTTGAGCACTGCCAAGGTGATGAAGAACAGACTTGGTTGCGTGATCATCAAACCCACAAATCGCCACCCGTAAAAGCGGTTTGAAAGGATCAGAACGGCGATAGGCGTCGCGATCAACAGACGCGAGATCGGCAAAATACGGCAACGAACTCATGACGGCGATATACCTTTCGGCGCGAGATAGCGAAGTGATCTCAGACGAGTTGAACTCCTGCGGCATAGGCCACGAAATAGGGATTATAAAGATCAGATTTGCCGTAGGCGACGGGACCGCCGTCCATTCGTTCCACGAATCCACCTGCAGCACGCAAGACCGCATCACCTGCGCCGGTATCCCATTCCATCGTGGGGCCGAGACGCGGATAAAGGTCTGCTTCACCCGTGGCGACCAGACAGAATTTTAAGCTCGATCCAGCGGATTTATAATCCGAGACCTGATAGCGGGAAACAAATTCTTCCGTCTCAGGGTTTCTATGAGACTTGGAGGCGACGATCCGCAGCGCAGAATTATCCGGCTCGGCAACCTTGATTTTTTGCGGTACGCTCTCGCCTTCCTGCAACATAGCCGCCCCATCATCGGCGGTCCAAAACATACGATCCAACGCTGGGGCGAAGACGACGCCACGCACAGGAACCCCGTTGTCAATCAAGGCGATGTTCACCGTGAAATCTCCGCCTCGTTTGACGAATTCTTTCGTTCCATCCAACGGGTCAATCAAGAAGAATCGCGCGGGTCGCTCGCCCTCATGCGAGGATGCACGCTCCTCGGTGACAATCGCGATATCTGGAAAGGCACTTTCCAGACCCGCGACAATGATACGATCAGCGGCGAGATCAGCTTCGGTAACAGGCGAGTCGTCGTCTTTGGATCGGGCCTCAAAATCGGTGGCATAGACGTCCATAATCGCTTTCCCCGCCTCGCGAGTGAGAGGGAGAAGAACGGCTTCAAGTGCGGGGATGGACATCAATCGGGACCTATGGAAATGGAAAATTTGTCGATAAGGCCGCACGCAAGCGACTCGACGCTGGAATGGTAGATTTCAAATTAATGGCGGAAATGGCGCATCCCGGTAAAAACCATTGCGAGGCCGAGGTCATTTGCGGCAGCGATCACTTCTTCATCGCGCATCGACCCGCCAGGCTGGATTAACGCAGTCGCCCCGGCTTCTGCTGCGGTAATAACGCCATCGGCAAACGGGAAGAACGCATCAGAGGCGACGACGGAGCCTTTCGTCAGCGGCTCTGGCAATCCCATTGCCTCGGCCATATCCACCGCTTTGCGGGCAGCGATACGCGTCGAGTCAACACGGCTCATCTGTCCAGCGCCAATGCCAACCGTGGCATTATCCTTGGCGTAGACAATCGCATTGGATTTGACATGCTTGGCCACGCGCCACGCGAACATCAAATCGCTCAGCTCCTGATCGGTCGGCTCGCGTTCAGTCGCGACCTTCAAATCCTCGCGCCTAATGCGCCCACTATCCCGATCTTGCAGTAAGAACCCACCCGCCACGAATTTCGGCGTCCGCACGGCTATCGTCGGTTCTGGCATTCCACCCACGGTGAGCAGTCGTAGATTTTTTTTCGCGGCGAAGATTTCGAGCGCAGCATCATCCGCTTCAGGGGCGATCACAACCTCGGTAAAGATCTCGGCGATCTTTGTGGCGGTCTCGCCGTCCAAAGACCGGTTACACGCGACAATCCCGCCAAAAGCGGAAACACGGTCACAGTTATAGGCACGCTCATACGCGTCGGACAGCGAGCCGCCGATTGCAACACCGCACGGATTGGCGTGCTTGACGATCACGATGGCGGGATCATCAAACTCTGCGACCGCCTCATAGGCCGCATCAGTATCGTTGATGTTGTTGTAGCTGAGTTCCTTACCTTGAATCTGAGTGGCCGTCGCCACACCAGGACGCGACTCACCCATCACATAAAACGCTGCCGCCTGATGTGGATTTTCGCCATAGCGCAAGGTCTGGCGCAAGGTCCCGGCGAAGGCGGCAGAGCTTGGCGTGACGTCACCCAAGGCCTTCGCATACCAACTTGAAATTGCGGCATCATACCGAGCAGTCCGGGCATAAGCTTTTGCGGCCAGCTTTTTGCGCGTCTCATCTGTCACGCCTTCTGCTAATTCAGTGAGGATAGCGGCGTAGTCTTCGGTCTCTGTGACCACAGCGCAGTGCTGCCAGTTTTTAGCTCCTGCGCGGATCATCGCTGGGCCGCCAATGTCGATATTTTCGATGCAAGTGTCGAAATTTGCACCATTCGCGACAGTGGTTTCAAAGGGATAGAGATTGACGACCAACAGGTCGATCCCGCCAATTCCATGCGCGTCCATTGCCGCCGCATGATCAGGATTGTCTCGCAAGGCCAACAGCCCGCCATGCACTGCCGGGTGTAGGGTCTTGACTCGGCCATCCATCATTTCGGGAAAACCCGTGAGGTAAGCGACATCTTTGACTGGCATCCCGGCCTCTGAAATCGCTTTTGACGTGCCGCCAGTTGAAACAAGTTCAACCCCCGCATCATGCAATGCGCGGGCAAAGTCGATTAAACTGGTCTTGTCCGAAACCGAGATAAGCGCGCGTTTTAAAGGCTTAGCGTTCATTGAACTCTCTTGATGCTGCGATGCACCATGCCCTAGCGGAGATTTTGGGTTGGCTCAAGTGCTGTCACGCTTTGACTCGTTCCATCTTTTGCTTAGGGTCATCGTCACCTTTGGGATCAGGAGATTATTACATGAGTGAGCAAGCAGAAAAGCTAGCGAAGTATAAAGCTGAAGCTGAGGAGCAACTGAAAGCAGCGGGCGAGTCGAATATTGACGATGCGCTGCTGACCGAGCGCGCAACTGCGCTGCGTGTTCTAATGAACAATCGTGATGCCCTCTATGTGGCTGGCACTGACGCAGCGGAGTTGGAAACGGTTCGCAAGAACTTCATCGTCAAAAAGCTGGGCGTTCAAGACAAAGCCAAAGGCGAGGCCACCTGCAAAGCCGTCGCTGAGAAAATGAAGGGTAGCCGCATGAAGAACCGCGCGGCGTTCTATTACCTTTGCGCTAAGGCTCTCAGCTAAGCGTTTTACGAAGGCTCATCAAGCGTCAAATTTGATGCTTGATGACGTGCTAAACGCCCGAAATTATTCGAATTCAGTATTGGGTTCTTTTGTTTTTTCTTCATGTTCGAGGCGTTTCAACGCCCACCTCACCTGACCGCCATCATCTTGCATATGACCTTGAATCGCCAACTGCTTGGTCGCTTTAGGAGAGGTTGGGTGAGAGATATAGATACTGTCTTCTAAAGCTAGTTGACCGCCGGAAACCATCATCCGCCAGCGTTCGCCGTTCCCCAATGTCAAAACCGCACCTTTGTCCACAATTTCTGCGCTGACACTGGGATGCAGATGAAACCGAACCACAAAGGGCGGGCCATCCGGCGTTTTGCGACGCGCCCGCGCTCTTTCCAAAGTTTTGGCTCCGCCTTTGACGAGGCTCAACGTATCTTCGCCACGTAAGTCATTGCCGTCCGGGGCCAAAAATAAACGGCGATAGTGCAACAGGCCGTACTCGGCGGCATACCCGTCATGCGCCGCCAGCGCCCACACCCCGTCTTCATCTTCTTCCCGTTCCCGCTCAAGGACCTGCGCCGGGCTAGAAAGTTGTCGCATCGGCGACTTCTTCGTGCCGGACAAAACCGCAGGAGACTTATCGTCCAGCGTCAGCGTTGAGTGCGCGGCGGAAACACGGCATCCGCTCTCCCATTCCGCATCCAGATGCGTGCCAGACCCGCAATTTGTGATCAGGCGATATGGCCCAATCGAAACTTCCAGCGCCAGCGGCGCTGCATGAGCCATGCGCGCGTAGCGTCCTGCAGGGGTGCTCCCGGCATCCATGATCGCATTCAAGCGACCCGCCGACAGCCTCATATAACCGAACTCAGGCGCATCGCCCCGCGCTGGCGCAGCCTCGTTGCTATCGGCAAGGATACGGTTGACCCGCTCACCTCCCTCTTCATGCCCGCCATGAAACACCGCCAAGCCGCCATCACCATGGCGCAGCATTCGAACAACGGGAATGGCATTGGCGATCATTGGGGATAGTCTTTCGGCCACCGCGGCTTCGCCCGCCGCTTCCAAATCTGACCGTACCTGGATCAGCCTCGCGACCCGCTCCAACAGATGAGACGGGCTGCGGCTGGCTGATCCGCCATCCGCCAGCGATGCCGCAGCGGCGGCTTTTACAAAAACCTTCAAACCATCGGTCAACAGTGGCCGCTGGTCCGGCAGGCATAATCCGGCATAGACAGCGCCCATCGCCGCGCGCATCCGGTCCATTGGTGCGCGTTCAGACGCTGCAGTTTTGCCAAGATACCGCCCCTGCATCCCTAGCGATTTTAGAAATGCCGAGCGGTAAGTCGGCTCTGCATTTTCCATCAACAGCACCGAGCTCATGCACCACGCGGTCACACGCTCTCCAGTAATCGCGGGACGCCACGCAAATCCAGCGCTAGAGCCATGCTTGACAAGCCATCCATCTACAAACCGCCGAGCTGCGGTTCGCGAGGCTGGTCCGTGGCCAGCGCGAAAATGTTTCAACCATCGAAAGCTGTGCAGAGCCGCGGCCCATTGCGCGCTTGGGGGGACCACGCGCCAAGGATCGCCGCGCTCGACCTTCGCTGAAGCCCCGCGGAAATCGAATTGTCCGCGTAGCATGGCTTCTGCTTCATCTGCGGAACCGACCTCCAACGCTTCGGGGCGAAACCAAAAGCTGTCAGGCACATCACCGGATTGGGCGAGGCGACGGGTAATTTGGCCATGCCAGACATCCCGGGCACTCGCGCCAAGGCGTGCCGGGATGGGCAAGGCGGATCTGGGATCGTTGCGCGGCATCTGCTCATTCTTTTTTGTGGCTCGCTACCCGCACATACAACTACGGAATCGCGGCGAAATTGTCACGCGAGAAGACGGGATGGGCAAAAAATCCAGTCTTCCCCCCGCGACATACACTCGCTATCTGTCAGCGATGAGTTTCTTCAAGAAGATGAAAGAGCGGCTGTTCAAAGCCAGTTCCAAGATTACCGGTGGCGTCGAGGCAATTGCCGAACGCAAAGTGCTGGATGACGCGGCCCTCGAAGAGTTGGAGGATTTACTCATTCAGGCCGACCTCGGCGTCAATGTCGCCATGCGGGCCTCGGCAGCAGTAGCCGAGGGACGCTTTGGCAAAAAGATCGCAGCGGATGAGATCACCCGGCTGCTGTCAGCCGAAATCGCAAGGATTGTCGACCCAGTCGCGAAGCCCCTACCTCTCTACCCTGAAAAAAAACCTCAGGTTATTCTGGTAGTTGGCGTCAATGGCGCAGGCAAGACCACGACGATTGGAAAGCTTGCTGCCCAGCTCAAAGGCGCAGGAAAATCCGTTGTTGTTGCGGCGGGCGATACCTTTCGGGCGGCGGCCATCGAGCAATTGCAAATTTGGGGGGAACGTGCGGGGGTGCCGGTGATCGCAAAAGAGGTCGGCGCAGATGCTGCCGGTGTGGCCTTTGATGCAATGGAGCAAGCTGCCGCGATGGGTGCCGACATTTTGATGATCGATACGGCGGGCCGCCTACAAAACCGTGCCGATCTGATGAGCGAGTTGGAAAAAATCGTCCGCGTGATCCGCAAGGGCGATGAGACCGCGCCGCATAACACCCTTTTGGTTCTGGACGCGACCGTTGGACAAAACGCGATCTCGCAAGCCGAAATTTTCTCTGATGTCGCCGACGTCAGTGGTCTGCTGATGACCAAACTCGACGGAACAGCAAAGGGCGGCGTGCTGGTGGCGCTGGCAGACAAGTTCGATCTGCCGATCCACGCAATCGGAGTTGGGGAACAAGTCGACGACTTACAACCGTTCGACCCAGAGGAATTTGCCGACGCGCTCACAGGACGGGCGAAGTGATCAAGATGCGCTACGAGAGACACTAAACAAATGTATTTCAAATTTTCAGTACGGCATGGTTTGGAAAAGACGCGTGCGCTGTCGGCGTTTAGCTTTGTCGAAATTTGCGGCGATAAAATTGTTGCTTTTGAGAGCTGATGGTCACGTTTACTTTGTAGATGTGGTCTTTAACCTCCGTGAAACCGCGCTATGTCAGGGTGCTGCACCCAAGTTGGAGGCTCCATGACCGCCGAAACCACCCCTCAAGACCATGAAGTCACGGAAAACCCTTGGCTTAAGCTGGCACTGGAAGTCGGTCCCCTGCTGATCTTCTTTGGGGCGTATAGCTATGGGGCCGATCTTGCGGCTTGGGCGGGCTTTGCCAATTTTGGCCTCACAGAAGCGGAAATCGCGAAGGTTGCAGCAGGTGGAGATGGCGCGGAAGCGGCACTCTCCAAAACAAAGATCATGGCAGCGACGGCAGTCTTTATGCCGACAATGCTCATCGCCGTTACAATCTCTTGGTTCGTTGCCAAGAAAATCCCGATCATGCCGATGTTCAGTCTTGTGCTCGTACTGGTTTTCGGGGGTCTGACGCTCTGGCTTCAAAATGAAACCTTTTTCAAGATGAAGCCGACGATTTTGAACGCCTTCTTTGGAACGGCGCTGCTCGGCGGGCTCGCGATGGGCAAAATGTTCCTGAAGGTCATCTTTCAGGAGGGTTGGACCATAACCGACGAGGGCTGGCGGATTCTCACGATCCGTTGGGCGTTATTCTTCTTCTTCATGGCGATTTTGAACGAGTTTGTCTGGCGTAATTTTTCCAGCGATGCGTGGGTCCAGTTCAAAGTTTGGGGAAACTTTCCGATTACAATGGTCTTCGCGATCTTCCAGATGCGAACGATCATGAAGCACCAATTGCCGGAAGAAGACGAGGCGCAGGCAAACACCGCTTCTTGACAAGATCCGAAATTGGCTGAACCACTTTGCGAGCAAAGCAATGAAGGTTCGGCCATGACCATAATCGCAGACCCGCTCGACTTTCCGTCGACATTTCCGTCTGGCTTCCCACCGTTGACACGCGAACCGAAATTCGACGCAGCCAAACACCTCGCGTTGGAAATGCCGGAAAAAATAACTAGTCTGCAAGAGCTTGGCTATTCCGCAGAGGCCGCCGCTGCCTGCCCAAGCAATCTCGGCATCACCTCGACCTTTCGGATTTTGAGCGAAGAAGGTGCGGCGTGTTTGTTAGAGGTTGCCCGCAGCCTCACCCCATATGTCCGCGCGGCAGGGGTTCGAGTCCCTCGCATGGTGCGTGGCGGGGTCTATCATTCGAAATTTCTGCGCGACTTTTGTACCGCACCAGAACTGACGGAGATGATTTCAAAGCTTTGCGATGCACCAATGCACCCGCACACGATCCCCCATCAACTCGGGCATCTGAATTACAATCCTCTCGAAGTCGGACGCAATGTGGACAAATGGCATGTCGATACCCTCCGGGTCGATTTCGTCCTCTTTGTCACAGACCCCAATGCCATCGAGGGGGGTGAGTTCGAATTCTTTAACGGCACCGTCGATGAAGTCCGGGCGTTGCGCGAGGCCGGAAAAGACCTGCCCGAAGAAAAGATCATGCAGGCCAGCCTTCCGGATGCAGGGTATGGGGTTCTCCAGCAAGGTAATATGGTGGTCCACCGTGCCAAAGGCCTGCGAGAGGAGGGGGAGCGGATTACGCTGGTCAACGGTTACGTTCCGGCAGACGTGAGCTATCCCGATTTCTCCCGCTTCGATCAGCTTAGTCAGGTTGACCCGGATAATATTGCCGCCAGCGAATATGCTCGACACGTCGCATGGATGGGCCGCGAGGCGCTCAATGGAGAGATTGAGATGTTTCAGTTTTCCCCCGACCGCAAAGCATACGCTGATAGGCTGGATCGTGTCGCAGCCCAGTTGTCCGACGCCGCGGCGCAATTGCGCTCAGAAGACGTAGCGAAAATGGATCACTTCGGCGATTAAAGCGTTTCAGAAACTTAGGATACCCGATGAACGATCAGCCCTCGAAACACCCCCTCGCGGGCCTGCGCGTTCTTGACATGGCGCGGGTGCTGGCGGGTCCGTGGATTGGCCAGACCCTCAGCGATTTGGGGGCCGATGTCATCAAAGTCGAAAGCACCGGGGGAGATGACACCCGCAGTTGGGGTCCGCCTTGGGTAGAGGGCGAGGCGGGTGAACAACTCGACGCTGCATATTTTCACGGGGCCAACCGGGGCAAGCGCTCCATCATCGTGGATTTTCGTACCGAAGAGGGGCAAGAGATCATCCGCCGCCTTGCCGCCAAAGCCGATGTGATGGTGGAAAATTTCAAACTCGGCGGATTGGCCAAATACGGTCTCGATCATGCCGGACTGAGCGCGATCAATCCAAAACTCATCACCTGTTCCGTCACCGGCTTTGGCCAGGACGGCCCCTATGCGCCGCGCGCTGGGTACGATTATATCATTCAGGGTATGAGCGGTATTATGGACCTCACCGGAGAGCCAGACGGCGACCCGCAACGGATCGGTGTTGCCTTTGCGGATATTTTCACCGGCCTTTATGGGGTTATCGCGATTGAGGCTGCCTTGATCCAGCGCGAGAAAACCGGACGCGGTCAACATATTGATATGGCTTTGTTGGATACGATGACCTCGGTTTTGGCGAACCAAGCGCAAAGCTATCTCTCGACTGGAAACTCGCCCCGACGCACGGGAAATTATCACCCCGCCATCGCACCATATCAGTCTCTCCAATGCGCCGATTATCCCGTGATCGTCACGGTGGGCAACGATGCCCAGTTCCGCCGCTTTGTCGCGGCATTGGGCGCAGCGGAGATGGCTGACGACCCGCGCTATCTAACCAATTCGGACCGGGTCAACAATCGAGACACACTGACCAAAACCCTTGCCGCGTTGTGTGGAAAAATTGAACGAGACACTCTGTTGCAAACCTTAGAGGCAGCAGCGGTTCCGGCGGGACCGATCAACTCGGTGGCACAAGCCTTCGAAGATCCGCAAATTCAGCATCGCGGCCTCGTCGTTGATCTGCCCCATACCGGAGCCCAAGGCGGCAGCAAGCCTTATGTGCGTACACCGATCAAGTTTTCGGAGGCGGAACTCAACCTCACACGTGGAGCTCCACGATTGGGAGAACATACCGAAGAAATCCTGCAGGAAATTGATTGGAGAAATTAAACGATGTTCATTTTAACTTGAACGTCGTTCAATTGTACGTATATTGCTTACAGCTGAACAACGTTCATATACTAGAGTAAATCCATGCAACGCACCATAAAATCCCTGTCACGGGCAACGATCCTGCTGGCGGTTGCGGCGTCCGTATCCAGCTG
>CAZJWF010000056.1:9696-19777 GCA_964549375.1 uncultured Neomegalonema sp. | reverse complement strand
ACGTCCATAACCTAGAGCCTGAGGATTTGGTGGCATTAACCGTCGAGGCCGCCGCCATGGCGCAAGTACCGCTTGCGGGGACGAGTTGGGTGCCGGGGGAATGAGTTGAATAATGCCTCCAGCGAGCTTCGCAATTCGAAAATTTCAGCCAGACGATAGCGCTGCATTGGCTCGCTCCACAAGGCTTCAATTCTTGCAACCTCTGATGAGCATTATACGCAGGAAGAACGAGATTATATGTGAGTCCATCTGACCAAGGTATCGGTTTTGGCACAGCCTTGCTCAATAGCGCTGAGGCAGCACTTGCCAAAACTTGCGTACTTTCGTTGGTAGTGGACGCCAGTTTACCTGTTGTGGCCTTTTATTCGGCGCGCGGATACGAAATATTGGAGCAACGCTTTCGCGAAACGTGCGAGGGTTTCCAGATCGCAACGATCAGAACGATTAAATCGTTGAGTTGAGAAATAGCTGCGATCAAGGAATGCGAAAGGCGCAATTATTCATTGCCCGACGTGAACGAGCAATCCATGCTAGCCAATGAATAAGCCCCGAAACAGGGCAATGACGAATTACTAGGGAGTCACTCACATGCCACTCAACCTGACCGCCGAAGCGAAAAAGCGGAAGATCGAATATTTCCTGATCTCCTTCACGGACCTGTTCGGCGTGATGCGCGCGAAGCTGGTTCCGGCCTCTGCCATCGGCGATATGGCCAAGGATGGAGCCGGATTTGCCGGGTTTGCTTCATGGTTGGATATGACGCCCGCCAACTCGGATATGTTTGCCAAGCCTGATCCGGACAGCCTCATTCAACTCCCGTGGAAACCGAATGTCGGTTGGCTCGCAGCAGACCTTTGGATGGACGGGAAAGAAGTCGAGCAAGGCCCGCGCAATACGCTCAAACGTGTCATTGCGAAGGCGGAAAAATCTGGCTATCGACTGAAACACGGTGTTGAGTGCGAGTATTTTCTGATCTCCGAGGACGGCACTCAATTATCCGATGAACGCGACACGCAATCCAAGCCCTGTTATGATGTCTCGGCGCTGATGCGGCGCTATGATGTGATTTCAGAGATTTGCGATGCGATGCAAACGCTCGGTTGGGGGCCATACCAAAACGACCACGAGGACGCGAATGGACAGTTCGAGATGAACTGGGATTTCGCCGATGCGCTCGTCACGGCCGACCGCCATGCGTTCTTCAAGTACATGGCAAAAAGCATTGCTGAAAAGCACGGGCTGCGCGCGACCTTTATGCCGAAACCGTTCTCGCATCTGACCGGCAATGGCTGTCACGCTCATGTCAGTGTGTGGGATAAGGCAGGCAAGAAGAACTTGTTCCACGACAAAAAGGGCGAGCTGGGTGTCTCGAATCTCGGTTATAATTTCCTCGGCGGTATCATGGATCACGCCGAAGGGCTGTGCGCGATGATGAACCCGACCGTGAATAGCTATAAACGCCTAAGCGCGCCGCGCACGACCTCCGGGGCCACATGGTCGCCGTCTTCGATCACCTATGCGGGCAACAACCGCACCCATATGATCCGTATTCCTGACGAGGGCCGGATGGAGCTGCGCCTGCCCGATGGTGCCGCGAACCCTTACCTGTTACCCGCCTCGATCATGGCCGCCGGTCTCGACGGCATTGACCGCAAGCTCGACCCCGGCAAGCGGCACGACATTGATATGTATGCCGAGGGTCATAAGGTGAAGGGCGCGAAGAAATTACCGCTCAATCTGCTCGATGCGCTGCGCGCCTTTGACAAGGACAAGCATCTGAAATCGGCGATTGGCGAGGAAACCTCTGCCGCTTTCCTGAAACTGAAGATGAACGATTGGCTCGATTACTCACGTCACCTGACGGATTGGGAGCGCGACAACACGCTGGATTGTTAATCTCGTGCGCTCAGATGTGGAGATAACGGTCAATCACGGTGGGATCGGCGGCGAGTTCGCTTGAAGTGCCGGTCCAGACCACGCGACCGCTGGCCAGCATGACATGCCGGTCGGCGAGTTTTAGCATCGCGTCGATATTCTTGTCGATCAGCAGGATCGCCTGACCCGTGCGCTTGAGTTCCGCGAGGCGCTCCCATATTTCGGCGCGGACCAGCGGGGCCAGCCCTTCGGTGGCTTCATCCAATATCAACAAATGTGGGTTGGTCATGAGCGCCCGCCCAATCGCGAGCATCTGCTGTTCGCCGCCCGATAGCTGTGCGCCGAGGTGCCGTTTGCGTTCAGCGAGACGCGGGAAAAACCGATAGACTTCGGCGGTTGTCCATTGCACGCCGCCGCCCGATGGTCGTGACGTCGCCGTTGCAATCAGGTTTTCCTCCACACTGAGGGTTGGGAAAATCTGACGCCCCTCCGGAACAAGACCGATGCCGAGCCGTCCAATCTCATAGGAAGGCGCGTTGGTGACTTGCTTGCCGCGAAACGTGACTTGACCCGCCGTCGCCGCGACTAATCCCATGATCGTGCGAACGGTTGTCGTCTTGCCCATGCCGTTTCGCCCTAGCAAGGTGACGACTTCGCCGGGGGCAACAGCGAGATCAACCCCGAACAATGCGGGGGCCGCTCCATAGGCCGCTTGTAAGCCTGAAACGGAAAGCAGGCTCATGCCTCTTCCCCCAGATAGGCGGCGCGTGCCTCGGCGTTGTTGCGGATGTCTTCCGGTGATCCGGTTGCAATGATCTTGCCGTAGACCAGCACCGACACCCGATCTGCCAAAGCAAACACGGCATCCATGTCATGCTCGACCAACAAGAGCGGGTAATTCATTTTGAGACGTTTCAACGTCTCGATCAGGCTCGCACTTTCGTTCCGGCCCATACCCGCCATTGGTTCATCGAGTAGCAGTGCTTTGGGTTCGGAGGCGATGGCAACGGCGAGTTCAAGCGAGCGTTTCTCCCCGTGCGATAAATCGCCCGCCATGCGCTCGGCGCGGTCCGCCATACCGAGCAATTCGAGTGCCGCCATCGCACGCTCATTCAACCGGCGCTCGCGAGCCGCTGTGCCAAAGAACCGATAGCTGGACCCATCTTTCGCTTGCGCGGCGAGCGCGACATTCTCCAGCACGCTAAATCCTGAAATAATCGACGTGATCTGAAAGGTCCGCCCCAAGCCAAGGCGGGCGCGGGCGTGAGCCGTAAGGTTCGTGACATTCTGGCCATCGAAGTGGATCGCACCACCATCCGGCCTCAGTGTTCCCGATAACTGATGGATCAGCGTCGTCTTTCCGGCTCCGTTCGGGCCGATCACCGCGTGACACTCGCCTGCATTCAGATCGAGCGATACATCATCCGTCACGAGCAGCGCACCGAACCGCTTGGTCAGGCCGGATATGGAAAGAACAGCGTTCATGCCCGACGCTCCCATAGGCTCGCGAGGCCGCCTTTGGCGTAAAGCACGATCAGGATCAGCAAGGGGCCGAAGATCAATCGCCAGTCATGGGTGAGGCTCGACAGGCCCTCCTCCAATGCGACGAAAGCCAGTGCGCCCAGAACTGCACCCGAACGGGTTCCCATACCCCCCAGCACCACCACAATAATCAGATCGCCTGATCGTTGCCACGCCGCCGTTGCCGGACTGACGAACTCGGCTTGATTGGCCAGCAACACACCTGCAATGGCTGCGATGACGCCAGCGATGATATAAGCCGTCAGGCGCACACCGAATGTACCGAAACCAAGTGTCTCAACGCGGGTTTCGTTTTGTTTTGCCGCGCGCAGCACCCGCCCGAAACGCGAGCCGACAATGCGCGTGACAAGAACCCATGCGAGCACCAACGCGCCAAGGATACTAAAGTACAAGACCATGTCATCATCAAAAACCGATGCGCGCTCCCACAAGGTCAGGCCGTCATCGCCGCCATAGTCGCTTAGCGCGCTGAGGGTGAAGAACACCATCTGACCGAAAGCGAGCGTGATCATGATGAACGAAACGCCCGATGTCCGCAGGCTGATCGCGCCGGTGATCAAGGCAAATACCGTTGCGCCGCCGACCGCCACCGCCAGAATGGTCCCCAAGTCCGTCGTGCCGTCGGTAATGGCAATGCCCGCAACATAGCTGCCAATGCCAAGATAGGCGGCATGACCAAAGCTCACCAATCCACCATGCCCGATCAACAGATCAAGCGAGACCGCCGCCATCGCCAGGATCATTGCGCGCATCGCCAAGGATGTCAGGTAAGAACCGCCCCAAACCTCCGACAGCCAAGGCACCGCCGCGAATAGCGCGAACGCCGCAAGTGCGGGCAGTGCGTTCCTCACGCCGCCCCCCTCGCCGGGAAAAGTCCTGCCGGTTTGAAGAATAGAACCGCAGCCATCAGCACGTAAATCGCCATTGATGCCAAAGCAGGGCCGATCTGATTGGCGGCGGACGGCTCCAGAAACAGCTTGAGAATGTCCGTAATTGTCGAACGTCCCAACGTGTCGACCAATCCAACGAGCAAGGCCGCGGTAAATGCGCCCCGAATCGAACCGATGCCGCCGATCACGATCACTACGAAAGCGGTAATCAGCAGGTCATCGCCCATGCCCGGTTCGGCAGAATAAATCGGGACGGCAATCGCACCCGCAAATCCGGCCAGCATCGCGCCAAAGCCGAAAACCACCATAAACAGGCGCTTGATATTGACGCCAAGCGCCGAGACCATCTCCGCATTTGTGGCCCCTGCCCTGACCAACATTCCGACCCGCGTGCGGGTCACGATAAACCACAACGCCACGGCGACAAGCAGACCAATTGCGATGATCGCAATTCGCCAGTGCGGGTATAAAAGGTTCTCCGTAATCTGAAACGAACCAGATAGGATTTCGGGCGCGGGCATGTTCAGCGGGGTAGGCCCCCACAGGACTTTTGCCGCTTGATTGAGGAACAGGATCACGCCGAACGTGGCGAGCACTTGGTCGAGATGATCACGGTCGTAAAGATGACTGAAGATAAACGTCTCTAGCAACAATCCGAGCAACAATGCCGCCAACAGTGCCAAGACCAGCGCGGCGAAGAAATGCCCAGTCAGACCGTAGAACCAAACCGTCAAATACGCCCCGATCATGTATTGCACACCATGAGCGAGGTTGATGAAACCCATGACACCGAAAACGAGCGTTAACCCAGCCGCGATCAGAAACAACAAAACGCCGAGTTGCAAGCCGTTGAGAATTTGGATCAAGAGGAGCGTGGTGGACATGGTTCTCGCGCAATTTTCAGAGTTTGAACCAGAGGCTTCTCAGGTCTCATTTCTAAAATGAAGACCCCGGCTCAAGGCCGGGGCCGCAATCATTCACAAATCGACGGGTTACATCTTGCACTCAGCCGCGTAGCTGTCGGCGTAGTCATCGTAGACTTTCTCGACGATCGAGGTATGGAATTTTCCGTCGTCGCGTTTGACCACTTCGAGCAGATAAAAGTCCTGCACAGGGTAGTGGTTGTTGTTAAACGAAAAGTCACCGCGCAAGGATTCAAAATCCGCCGCTGCGAGGGCCTCACGCACAGCATCCTTGTCTTTGACGCCTCCCGCTTTTTTTACAGCAGAGTTGATCAGCATCGCGGTGTCATAAGCCTGCATCGCATACCCGCCGGGGATATAGCCGTATTCTTCTTCGAAGGCCACGACGAACGCTTTCGTCTGGTCATTGTCGAGATCAGGCGCCCAGTTGGTCGCACCATTCATCCCGACCGCATCGTCCTTTTGCCCCGGCAGCGTTGTTTCGTCGACCGTAAACGCGGACAAGAACGCCATTTTGTCAGCGAGGCCCGACGCGCGGAACTGCTTCACAAAGCGCACACCCATTCCGCCGGGCATAAAGATGAAAAGCGCATCCGCTTCGGATTCTGAAATTCGTGCAATCTCGGCGCTAAAATCTTTGTGGCCCAGTGGCGTGTAGACTTCATCAGCAATGTCGCCCTTGTAGTTTTGCTTGAAGCCCGCCATCGAGTCTTTACCCGCCTGATAGTTCGGCGCGAGCATGAAGACTTTCTTGTATTTCTTATCCGTCGCGATTTTTCCTAGAACTTCGAAGTTTTGGTTGTTCTGATACGATGTGACAAAGAAGTTTGGATTGCAGTTTTTTCCAGCAAAAGTCGATGGGCCAGCATTTGGGCTGATCAAAAACGTGTCGGATTTGATCACAGGTTTATAAATCGCGGCCAGCATATTAGAAAAGATCGTGCCGACGACGAAATCGACCTCTTCTTTTTCCACCAACGCTTTGGCTTTGGACTGGGCGACATCGGCCTTGAGTTCATCGTCTTCAAGGATAAATTCGGTGTCCATACCGCCGATTTTGCCGTCCAGCTTGTCCAACGCTAGATTAAAGCCGTCGCGCGCCTGATTGCCCAAAGCACCCGGAGGACCGCTCAGCGTAACGATCATACCGATTTTCAGTGTCTCTTTGGCCGTCACTGGCGCGGCAAGTAGTGCAAGCGCAGCCGTGGCTCCGATTAATAGATGTTTCATAGTCTTCTCCCCGTATTCTTGGGCCGCGCACGACCCACATCCTGTTGACCTAAGTCTTTCGGGGAAGGCACGGAAAGGCAACGGGAAAATAACGGATAACCCGTGTTTTCCCGACATTCGTATCGGTCCTGTCGTTTCACTGCTGAATTGCGCTACAGTTCTTTCACGATTCTCCGGCAGGGACGCGGCAGACATGACACTTGGCAAAGACTCCCACCTTTATCTGGTGGACGGCTCTGGCTTTATTTTTCGGGCGTTTCATGCCCTGCCGCCCCTGACGCGCAAGTCCGATGGGTTACCCGTCGGCGCGGTGTCCGGGTTTTGCAATATGCTGTGGAAAATGGTTGCGGATGCCGAGGACGCAGAAGGCGGCGCAGCGACGCATTTGGCGGTGATCTTTGATGCCTCCTCCAAGACATTTCGCAATGAGATATACGACCAATATAAAGCAAACCGGTCAGAGACCCCCGAAGACTTGATCCCACAATTTCCCATTATCCGGGATGCCGTGCGGGCATTTTCGATCCCGTCTATTGAGATGGAGGGATATGAAGCTGACGACTTGATTGCGACTTATACTCGACAGGCAAGAGAAGCCGGGGCACGCGTGACGGTCGTTTCTTCGGACAAAGACCTGATGCAGTTGGTCGGACCTCAGGTCGTGATGCTCGACGGGATGAAAAATAAACTGATTGCCGAGGCCGAAGTCGAGGACAAGTTTGGGGTTACGCCGGACAAGGTGATCGACGTGCAGGCGCTCGCGGGAGATAGCGTCGACAATATTCCGGGCGCGCCGGGTATCGGGGTGAAGACAGCGGCGACTTTGCTTGCCGAATACAACACGCTCGAAGAACTGTTAGAACGTGCCGAAGAGATTAAACAGCCCAAACGACGCCAAACGTTGATCGACCATAAAGATCAAATTTTGATGTCAAAGGTTCTCGTGACACTCAAGGATGATGTCCCTGATGTGGAGCCGGTTGAGGATTTTGGCCTCGCAGAGCCAGACCCACAAAAGTTGTTGGCGTTCTTGAACGAGATGGAATTCACGACGCTGACCCGCCGTGTCGCTTCAAAATATGATGCTGAAGCACCAGAGCCGAAAGCGATCCCGAAATCAGCCTTAAAACCCGAGGCCGCAAGCGATGTCGAAACGGACCCCGCTCTCCTCGCACCGATTGATCATAGCGCCTATCAAATCATAAGGACTTCGGAAGAACTGGAAGATTGGGTAGCAAAGAAAAGAAAGGATGGGACCGAAGGTCCGATTTATAAGCGCGGCTATGTCGCCATTGATACGGAAACGACCTCGCTAAACGAGATGGTTGCGAATTTGGTTGGCGTATCGCTGTGTGTTGAACCGGGGACAGCTTGTTATATTCCGCTGACACATACGGACGGTGAGGATAGCGGCGACCTTTTTGGCGAGGCAAAACTGGCCGAGAGGCAAATCCCGCTAGAGACTGCGCTCGCAGTTCTAAAGCCGGTATTGGAAGATCCGTCGATCCTGAAGATCGGACAAAACCTGAAATACGACATGAAAGTTTTGGAACGCAATGGGATTCGGCTCTCGCCCATTGATGACACCATGCTGATCTCTTACGCCCAAGCCTCTGGTGAGCAAGGCGGGCATGGGATGGATACGTTGTCTGAGCGCCATCTGAACCATAAACCTATTCCTATCAAAGAGCTGATAGGGACCGGCAAATCTCAGGTGACGTTCGACAAAGTCTCTATCGAAAAGGCCGCGCCTTATGCCGCCGAAGATGCGGACGTAACGCTGAGATTGTGGAAAATCCTCAAGCCGTCTCTTGTCACCAATCGCGCCACCACGGTTTACGAAACGCTGGAGCGTCCCCTCTCGCCGATCTTGCGCGAGATGGAAATGCACGGTGTCAAAGTTGACCGCGATATGCTGTCGCGCTTGTCCAATGGGTTCTCGCAAAAGATGGCGGCACTGGAGGACGAGATTTACGAGTTGGCGGGCGAGAAGTTCAATGTCGGATCGCCGAAACAACTCGGCGAAATCCTGTTCGACAAGATGTCAATGCCCGGTGGCAAGCAAACCAAAACCGGCGCTTGGGGCACGGGGGCCGATGTGCTCGAAGACCTTGCCATGACGCACGATCTGCCGCGGCGAATTTTGGATTGGCGCAGCGTGTCGAAACTTAAATCGACCTATACCGACAGCCTGCAAAACCACATCAACGCCGAGACGGGCCGGGTCCACACTTCTTTTTCAATGGCATCGACTTCCACGGGGCGTCTCGCGTCAACGGAACCGAATGTCCAGAATATTCCTGTTCGAACCGAAGAAGGCCGCCAAATCCGCGAGGCATTTATTGCCGAACCGGGAAATGTGCTGGTCAGTCTAGATTATTCGCAGATCGAATTGCGGATACTAGCGCATATGGCAGGGATTGAGGCGCTCAAGAATGCCTTTGATGAAGGCCAAGACATTCACGCGGCAACCGCAAGCGAGATGTTCGGCGTGCCGCTGGACGAGATGACCCCCGACATACGCCGCCAAGCCAAGGCAATCAATTTTGGCGTGATTTATGGAATTTCCGGTCACGGGTTGGGCCGAAATCTGAGGATACCGCGCGGCGAGGCGCAGCAGTTCATCAATACTTATTTCGAGAAATTCCCCGGCATCAAAGATTATATGACCGAGATGAAAGAGCGCGCGAAGCGTGACGGATATGTTGAAAGCTTGTTCGGGCGGCGAATCCATACGCCGGGAATTAACTCCAAAGGTCCGATGCGCGGCTACTCGGAGCGCGCCGCGATCAATGCGCCAATCCAAGGTACCGCCGCCGATGTCATTCGCCGCGCCATGATCCGTATTCCAGCGGCTTTAGATCAGGCAAAGCTGTCAGCGCGTATGCTATTACAAGTCCATGACGAGTTGATTTTCGAGACGCCCGAAGACGAGGCGGACACTCTGATCGATATCGTGCGCGGCGTGATGGAAAATGCGAGCGATCCGGTGATAAAATTCACGACGCCACTGGTCGTGGATGGCGGCAAAGGCGCAAGCTGGGCGGAGGCGCATTGACGCCGACTGCACGATGGTGTCAACTCACCAGCTTCGTCATTGCGTTATAATATAACATTTTCTATAAACGCTCCATCAGCGTAGTGGTATCCGCAGCGCTGCTGAGTACAAGCTTAGATCGGGGACGAAATGCAGTACGCGATTATAATTGGAGCTTTCGGTTTGTTGGTGGCCACTACGGTTCACGCCGAAGAAAAACGTGAAGCCGATGCCCACGAGCATGGCCACGGGACATTCAACATGGCCATCGAAGGCGAGACGGTCGTGATTGAACTGGAAACGCCGTCCTTCGATATTCTCGGCTTTGAGTATGCAGCAAGCAGCGATGCTGAGAAAGCCGCCGTTGACAAGGCCCAAGAAGCATTATCGTCACCCGCTGCGCTTTTCGGATTGCCCAAAGACGCGGGGTGTTCTGTCACGGAGGCCGAGATCGAATTCGGTGCGGATGAGGAACATCACGACGACGAACATCATGAGGGCGGACATCATGACGACGAACATCATGACGACGAACATCATGATGACGCGCATGATGATGACCATCATGAGGACGAGGCGCATCA
>CAZJWF010000056.1:0-9596 GCA_964549375.1 uncultured Neomegalonema sp. | reverse complement strand
ACGAACATCATGATGACGCGCATGATGATGACCATCATGAGGACGAGGCGCATCATGATGACCATCATGAGGACGAGGCGCATCACGATGACCATGATAAGCACGACGATCATGCGGAGCATCATGACGAGGACGCGTCCGAGCATTCAGAAGTTCACGCGCACTATGTCCTGACATGCGACTCGACGGAGAGTATCAATGCAGTGAACATGCGCGGGTATTTCGAAACCTTCCCGAATGCAGAAGAACTGGACGCTGCGATCTTGAGCGATACAGGCCAAGCAAGTGGAGAACTGGAGCCAGACAATCCCGAACTCGCCCTCTAATTCCAAGCCATACACCGCACTTGCGTTCGAAGGCGTTCGTTTCAAATGGCAGGAAACGGAGTTCGGACTAACCATCGACGCCTTTCGCATTCGCAAAGGCGAAAGGCTGCTGCTTGTCGGCGAGTCTGGTGGTGGGAAATCGACGCTGCTGAGTCTTGCCTGCGGTGTGCTGCGTGCGGATGCTGGTCAGATTTCGGTTATGGGCGATAATATCGGCGACATGCAGGCCTCGCAAGTTGACAGAATGCGCGCGGATCGCTTTGGCGTCATCTTTCAGATTTTCAACCTTTTGCCGTTTGCCTCCGCCGTCGAAAATGTCTTGCTTCCGCTGCGGTTTGCGAAAGGGCGACGCCGCGGGACGGGCGACGCAGAAGCGCGCGATTTGTTGTCGCGCTTGCGCGTGCCAGAGGACGTGCATGATGCTAAGGCGTCTTTGTTGAGTGTCGGGCAACAACAACGGGTCGCGGCGGCGCGTGCGCTGATTGGCTCACCGCCGATTGTCCTCGCCGATGAGCCGACATCGGCACTTGATCGCAGAAATGCATCCGATTTTATGGAGCTGTTGATTGCCGAACTCGAAGAGGCCGGAGGCACGCTGTTGATGGTATCGCATGACGAGTCGCTGGCACCGTTTTTTGATCGGACTGTGCCGCTCGGCAGTATTGCTCAAGTCGAGCGGCGCGACATCGTATGAGTTTATATCGTCTCGCCCTCTTGTCACTGCTCAACCGTAAGGCCACGGTCATACTGACGGTATTGGGCATCGCGTTTTCGGTGGCCCTGCTGCTGGGTGTTCAGAAAATTCAGAGCGCGGCAAAAGCCAGTTTTTCGAATACAATCTCTGGGACAGATCTGATTGTCGGTGCCAGATCCGGCGATATTCAACTGCTGCTCTATTCCGTGTTCCGTATCGGCGATGCCACCAACAACCTGACATGGGAAAGTTATCAGGACATCGCCTCGCGCCCAGAAGTGTCGTGGGTTGTCCCGCTGTCACTTGGGGATACGCATCGGGGCTATCGG
Source organism: uncultured Neomegalonema sp. (assembly GCA_964549375.1). GTDB lineage: Bacteria > Pseudomonadota > Alphaproteobacteria > Rhodobacterales > Rhodobacteraceae > JAHDDY01. The sequence continues at coordinate 8,247 of CAZJWF010000056.1, read as the reverse complement.
GTGGTGGGCACGAGCGCAGCTTTTTTCGAGCATTATCGCTATCGCCGAGACCGCAATCTGCAATTTGCGGATGGTGCGCCCTTTAGTGATTTATTCGACGCCGTGATCGGGTCTGAAGTCGCGCGCACTTTGGGATACAGCGTTGGATCGCAGATTACGGTGACGCATGGTCTCGCCGGGGCGGAGCACGACAACCGTCCGTTCCAGGTGGCGGGGATTTTAGAGAAAACGGATACGCCCGTTGACCGTGCGGTTCACGTGAGTCTGGAAGCCATCGAGGCCATCCATGTTGACTGGCGCAGCGGAGCAAAACTTGAGGGCGTAGATATCCCCAGCGACCGCATCCGCGCGATGAAGCTGGAACCTGAGTCGGTGACTGCCGCGCTGGTCGGGCTGAAATCGCGCATCATGGCGTTCCGGTTTCAACGGGCCGTGAACGAGTATGAAGAAGAGCCACTGACGGCTATTTTGCCCGGAGTCGCCCTGACGCGCCTTTGGTCCCTAATCGGTGTGGCCGAGCGCGCGTTATCTGCCATATCCGCAATGGTTGTATTAACCGCATTGATCGGGTTGGTGGCCACGTTGTTAGCAACACTGCAAGAACGCCGCCGCGAAATGGCAATTCTGCGCGCAAACGGCGCGCGGCCCATCCACATCGCGGGGCTGTTGATCGCTGAATCCACGATTTTAACGGTCGCTGGAGCGGTGTTGGGGGCGGTGTTCGTTTATTTCGGATTGGCCGTCCTCACGCCGTTATTAGATGCACAGTTTGGGTTGTCACTGGAAGTTGAAGCCCCAAGTCTGTATGAACTCTCGATACTTGGTGCTATTATCGTTGCTGGCATGTTCGCAGGATGCATCCCCGCTTGGCAGGCTTATAAAGCTTCCCTTGCCGACGGTATGACGATTAGGAGCTGATCTGATGACACGAAGAACGGCAATCGCTAGCGTAATCGCAATTGCGATGATTGGTTCAGCAACATTTGCCTTCACCAGCAGCGAGACAACCGACGAGGCGGTGGAAAAGGTCGCAGAGATCAGCGCCCCTAAAGAATTCCAGTCGCTCGATTGGGGCGATCTGTCGCCGCCACGATCGGCCGAAGCCGAACAAGCCGCGGCTGAATTAAACCTCCGCATTGACTACATGAGCGACGAAGAAATCGAGACGGCCCTGAGCACGATTGACCGCCAAGGGAAATTCCTAGTCGACGAATTGGATGACAAGGATGTTTCACTGGTCGGATATCTCGTGCCCCTCGATTTTGAGGCGGACAAGACGGACGAGTTTGTCCTCGTGCCCTATTTCGGTGCGTGTATCCACGTACCGCCACCCCCACCGAACCAAATTGTCTACGTCAAGTTTCGCGAAGGCCTTGCCCTGTCAGAGACCCGGATGTATTCGCCGTTTCGTGTCGAAGGCCGGATCAAGGCAGCGCACGCCACGACGGAACTTGCGAATGTGGGCTACCAACTCACGGCAAGTGACATCATCGAACAAGAGTTACAATAGTCTCGTTCGCGGGTGTTGCTGGCGGGAACGTTCAGAAATTATTCATGTACCGATCACGCTCGACTTGCGTGACTTGTGAGTTCACGAAGTCGTTGTAGAAACCCAACTCGCGCTCGCACATCTGCATGTAAAGCTCATATCGCATATCGCCCATAACCCCTCTGAGCCAGTCGGACCCGCGCGCGAGGCGGATAGCGGTTTCGAGAGTCGTGGGGATCGGCGCGGCGTCGGCGTCCTCATAGCCATTGCCCTCGCACATCGGGGTCGGCTCGATTCCTTGCTCAATGCCATCTAAGCCCGCCGCAATATCCGTCGCAGCGACGTAATAGGGATTCGCATCTGCGCCCGCATCGCGCTTTTCGACCCGAACAGCATTATCGCTGCCGTCGATGACGCGCAGACCGACGGTGCGGTTGTCGATGCCCCAACTCGTATTAATCGGACAGAACGTGTAAGGCAGGCGGCGACGGAAACCGTTGACGGTTGCCGAACCCGTCACAGCGGCCTCCGCCATGCGCTTTTGCATCCCGCCAACGAAATGACGCCCGATAGCGTTTAGCTTGCCGCCATCCGAAAAGACGTTCTTGCCGTCTTTCCACAGCGAGTAATGTGCGTGAAACCCGTTGCCGCTTTCCTCGAAAAACGGTTTGGCCATGAACGTTGCCTTGTAGCCATGTGCGCCCGCGAGTTGCTTGACCAAAGTACGGAACATCACCACGCGGTCAGCGGCGAGGAGCGCTTCGTCGTAGCGGATGTTTACTTCGACCTGACCCGCCGCGTATTCGGGATTTGATTGTTCAATCGGGATGCCGCATTCGTTGATCTGCTGTCGGATCGGGCCGAGCACATGTTCAAGCTCAGCGGCGCGGTCAAGGCCGTAAACCTGAATCCCCTTATCTTTGGGCAGCATGGTTTCAGGGTCGAGGAGATAGAATTCCAGTTCAGCTCCGAATTGGACTTCATAGCCCATGTCAGCGGCGCGCTCGACTTGCTTGATCAGCGCCTCTCGCGGATCCAGCGGCACAGGCTTGTGGTCCATCCCTTCAAACCGGCCCATGACCATCGCCACACCCGGCTCCCACGGCAGCGCGAAAGGCTTACCGAGAGGGAAGAGGTGCATATCCGGATAGCCGTTCTCAAAGCTGACGTAAGGCGTTTTCCAAACGTCGCAGGTCATATCCAGCGCGAGTGCGGCCATCGACATGGCGTTACCGCCCGAACAGGTGGTTTCCCAATGACTGACCGGAAAACGTTTTCCGCGCATAATCCCGCAGGTATCGCCCGCCCCCATCGCAATCGTATGCGTACCCTCGGGCAGCGAAAAATCGTTTTCTGACACGTTATTCTCCCTCAGTAGCGACGCGCGCCTTCCTCTCGTCCGTTGCCTAGAGAATGCGAAACTCAATCCCTGACAAGCCCCTAGTTATCATGATGTAAGCAAAAGTCTCTGTCGTCGGTGGCTCGATTGTTGTCGCCTCGGCAGTGTTGCACTTTCCACAATAAATTTCAGCGGGAGTCGCGCACAAAACCCGATACCAGTGCTCGCCATCAGCAACACGATACATCCATTTTGGTTGGAAATGTTACCGCGCGGTGGGAAATATTGCTTGACATTTGTTCTCTTTTTATTCTTATTTAAGTTTATTGATTTTCACATGAAAGGCGATGAACGGCGGGATGATTGAACAGGCACTGGAAACACAACGGCATCGTCTGCTTCGCCTTTTGGCGAGGTTAGCCGTGATGATCGGTTTCTTGTCCGTTGCGCCGCTAACGCCTGCGTGGTCACAATGGGGCCGGGCATTTATCGCCTCGGTTCTCAAACGCGCGGAAGCCGCCGTCGAACAAATGATTTTCGTTCAAGCCTGCCTGATCGCGAAACGCTGTGGCGACGATGGACGCTGGATCGCATTTGCGGACCTGTCGTTGACAGGACAAGCCTTCTCGGACGCTGACAACAGCGCGCCATCAATCGCCAATCTGCGGGGTCGGTTTCTCGCCCTGCAATATCGGCTTAAACATTTGCGGTGTCTGGGCGAGCGCTTGTTCCGGCGTATGAAAAAGAAAACGGCGCGGAGTGCTGCGGTGCTGTCTCATGCATCAGCGGATACGCGCACGATATGCCGCGAAAATACGGCCCACTGGATGAGAAATCACCAATGCTGTGCGCCAGAGATGTGGCATCCGCCGAGAGAATTTTCGCTCCGCCGAGATAACACGAACTCCCTCCGGCAACGGGGTGGAGGCGTTGGCAGTTGCGCGCCTATTTATCCCACGAGATGCTTCCGAAAAAATGCAGCGGTTTCTTTGGCTTGCAGGTCTGCCGCGACTTTTGCACCTTCAAAACTCGCGACGGCCTGATCAGCGATATCTCCGTCGATGATAATATCGCGGCCCCGCTCAAACAGCGCGCGCATTTGCCGTTCGCTGAATTCGGGATGGAACTGCACGGAACAAGCAGGAAAATCGTAAGCAAGTGCGCCAACCGGACAGTAGCTGGTCGTCCCTGTTATCGTCGCATTCGGGGGAACTTCGATCACTTGATCCTGATGCCACACATGGGTTTCGACGGCCTCGCCCTCGATATCAAACGCGCGCACCCCAACGGCAAATCCGCTGTCAGTTTTTTCCGCCTTACCGCCAAACGTATCCGCCATGAGCTGATGCCCGAAGCAAATCCCAAAAATCGGTTTACCCGCCGCTTTCACGGCAAGCAAAAAGGCACGAAGCGGCTGCATCCAAGGTGTCTGATCATAAACGCCAAATTCTGAACCGCTGACCACGACCCCATCAAAAGTACCGAGCGCGGGCAGTGGCTCGTTTTTAGTGGCAACTTCCGTGCTGGAAAACGTTGCCTCAGGCAAGGCGGGCGAGAGCCACTTCTCGATCTGTATCCCAACCTTTGGGAGGCCCGAAAGCATCGGTTCCGAATGGGTGGTCAGGTCAAGAATCGCAATCCGCATCTCATCCACCTTGCGCGTCATAGGGTTCGTCAATACGCGCCATCCGAACCCCGGTAAAGGCCGGAGCGCGCAATTCCCGCGCCACGTAATTCAGCGAGGGCCAACCCATCGCCGGACGCCGGTCCCTAGGGGTCTCCGGCTCTATCAAGCAGACCGACCCCTGAGAGCGATGTAAATTCCCGCACCGACAATCATGATCACTCCGAGCATGGCCTCTTTGGGGGGAACTTCGGACCACAGAATATAGGCGAAGAAACATGCGCCTAAAACATGGGTGTAATCAAAAAGAGTAAGGAAACTCGACTCAGCGAGTTGATACGCGCGGGTAAGGCCGCCGACGCCTAATACGGCACCGACCGCCAATCCTCCCATGACCGCGACGGCCTCCAGGGGCGGCATCTGCCACGCGGTAAAGATGAACGGCGCGGCAGCACTTTGGGCGGCACTCGGCCCATATAAGGTCATCGCTGTCGCCCCGAGCGCGCCCATCGTTCCGAAAGCACAAAAGTTCGCGAATAAGAGCGCCAGCGGAGATTCGTCCCGGCACCTTTGACGGGTGATGATGATACCGCCCGCGTAAAAAGCCCCGGCAACGATTGGTAACGAAGCCGTCCAATCAATATCCGTTCGGAACGGTTGAAGGATAATCAATACTCCCACAAAACCGATCAACACCGCCGTTATCCGACGCCATCCTACTCGCTCGCCTAAAAACAGCGCAGAGAATGCGAGGACGAACAGCGGTGCAGAAAAGAGGCCGGAAGTCGCCTGTGCCATCGACATCATGGGAATTGATGCAAAGAAAAAGAGCATCGAGATCGCCATCAAGATCGCCCGCGCGAACACCCAACGCGGCCTTTGCTGGCGCAAGGTTTGTCCGTTTAGAAACCGTGCGGCGGCGATTATCATTGGAACCGCGAACATCGCCCGGAACAGATGGAACTGCCAAACCGTAATATCGTCGCTGACCAGCCGCACGAGGTTGTCAACGAAACTCATGAGAAACATGCTCGCCGAAAGAAGGCTGGCGGCAAAGACGGGGCGGTCGGTAGTCATTTGCCCTCGTTCGGTGGAGGCGTGCTGTCGCTATCTTCGGACCAAGGAACCTCCCCGTAATTCTGAGGCCGCGCGCGCGCCGGGCGCCCTTCGCGCCATGCTACAAAGCCACCCGATCCGGCAATCAAGACCATCCCCAATATGGTGAGCGCCGTGGGCAATGTCTGCCACACTACGAAATCGAGAATGGGGACAATCGCCAGATAGGTATACTCGAACGGGGCGATCTTGCTGGCATCGGACAATTGATAGGCCCGCACACTCGTCTGCATCCCAATGATGTGCGTGAATGCCGTCACCACCAGCAATCCAAAGATCAGCCAAGGCAGTGGTCCCCAACCATTCGTGAGCGCGGGATATGCGTCGCGGGTCGTCTCGGTGAAGGGTATCAATCCAATCAATGATACAGCCAAAATCGCCACAACAGTATAGACGCCATTGTGGACCATAGAGAGCGAAAAAGCGGGATCGGCGCGGCACCGCCAACGGGTCACGACAACCCCCAAGGCATAGCAAAATGCTGCGCCAACGGGCATCAACGCGGCGAGGTTCATATCCCCACCCGGCCTGACGATACACAGCACCCCAATAAAGCCGACCACGATTGCAATCATGCGGCGCGGACCGATTGGCTCACTCAAGAGGACAGCAGCGAAGAGTGTAATCAACATCGGGCCGATAAAAAACGACGCGCTCGCTTGCGATAGAGAAAGGAACGGGAGTGAGGCATAAAACAGAACATATGCCCCACACATAAACCCACCTCTTGCAATCGGCCAAAACCACTGGGTTGGCCACAACTCGCGACGTTTTCCAATTGATACAGCAATCAACCACAGCAGACCGAGGACCAAAATCGAGCGAACGAGCTGTGCCTGCCAAACAGGGGCAACCTCGACAATTTTCTTAACGAACGCATCTTGTATAGCGAACGCGACCATCGCTGTTACGATCAACAAGATCGCCCGCGTATCCCGTGCGCCGCCCTCTTGGGTGGGTTGATCAATTTGGGACGATGCCATCTTCCGCTCTGGGTTCTTTGCAAGTAGGATCAGTCCGAACACCGTGGAGCAAATCAATGGACCCTATCGATGCTTTTCGCGACCTCCTATTGTCGCTAGCGGACATTTATTCACAAGAAGACCGCGACGGCGCACAGGCCATCGCTGCCGCCTATCACCGTGGGGCCGAAACCGCACAACCCGCACCCTGTCCCCGATTTGACGCGATGGAGATGACAATCCTCGCAGCGACGGAGCGCGCACCGCATCGCGCAGCGCAAGCGGCACGGCAGGCACATAGGCTGTTACCTTGGTCTCGGACGGGTATTTTAGATGACCAGATCAGCGAGGATATTTCCTCGATCTTTGCAGTCGCAACGCTCGTTGGGCCGGGCGCACTCGTCGATCACGCGGACGTGCGCGGGGGCCTATTCGTGCAGCGTTCCAATGCGTTCTATCCGCCCCATGCTCATGCTGCCGAAGAAACCTATGCGATGCTTGCCGGGAATGCGGATTGGCAAATCGACCTTGCCGATTGGCAGCATTTCGAACCCGGCGACCTGATCCACCATCCCAGCGAAGCACCCCATGCCACTCGCACGAGCGCGCTGCCCATTCTTGCCGCATGGCGCTGGAGCGGCGACATTTCCACGGCGAGTTATCGAATGGTAACGGAGGATTAACCGCCTTTATCCGATTTCTATTAACGTCCTAATGAAAAAAGAAAATTCGCTATCAAACGATTGAATTTCCCCGCATGCCCTTAAACGAACTCTAACTCCTTTTTGGTTCAATGCCCCTGTTGCCTTGGGACGAGGCGACGTAGCAGGGGAATGAGCAATGCGTGTTGTCAGCGTCTTTGGAACGCGACCAGAAGCCATCAAAATGGCACCCGTTGTCAAGGCGTTAGAATCTGCCGAGGAAATTGACTCGCGCGTCTGCTTGACGGGTCAGCATCGCGAAATGCTGGAGCAAGTCATCCGGCTGTTCGACCTGACCCCCGATCACAATCTCGACGTCATGCAGGCTGCTCAGGGCTTAACCCATGTGACGAGCGCTGTGTTGAGCGGACTCGGCCCCGTTTTCGAAGATATGAAGCCCGATGTGGTGCTGGTCCACGGCGACACAACCACGACGATGGCCGCGGCGATGGCGGCTTTTTACCAGCAAATCCCTGTTGGGCATGTTGAAGCGGGCTTGCGGACTGGCAATATCTATTCGCCTTGGCCTGAAGAAATGAACCGGAAATTAACGGGCGGGCTCAGCACCTATCACTTTGCGCCGACCGAAACCGCCCGCGAAAACCTCGCGCGTGAAGGGATTGCGGCAGAACAAATCGACGTGACAGGCAACACGGTGATTGATGCGCTCTACTGGGTTCGGGACAATCGCCTCGCGGCATCTGATGCAGAGATGCAAGCTGCCTTTCCATTTTTGAACCGCGAAAAACGTCTGATCCTTGTGACCGGACATCGCCGGGAAAACCATGATGGCGGAATTGAAGGTATTTGCCGCGCGATGGCAGCACTTGCATCACGCGGCGATGTGCAAGTCGTTTATCCGGTCCATTTGAACCCCATCGTTCAGCAGGCCGCACAGACCATTCTCGACGACGTTGACGATGTTCATCTGATCCCGCCGCAAGATTACCTGCCGTTCGTTTGGCTGATGAACCGCTCTTACCTGATCGTCACTGACTCTGGCGGCATCCAAGAAG
>CAZJWF010000055.1:9388-20875 GCA_964549375.1 uncultured Neomegalonema sp. | reverse complement strand
CCCCGGATGTCGGGCGGGAGGCGTTGGCGGTTGAGCCGCCTCGACGGGTCTTGCAGAACGCCGGAGCGCCTTGCATAGAGCAAGGATGAAACAGCAAAATCCGTCGCCGCCTCCGCTGACCGGGGCGTCTCTCGATCGGGCCGCGCATATGCGGGATGATCCCGATGCGCTGGCCCAAATGTTGGCTGACCCATCAGCGCGAACCGTCGTTTTCTCCAATGATCAAACCTTGTTCCGCCTGACTGAGACCGGCTTGTCTTTGGAATGGCGGCCTGTATCGGAGTTTGACGGCGCAGAGCCGCCGGTCTTTTTGGGTCTGGCTGATGGCGCGCCCCGGTTCGCAACGCGGCTGGGCGAGATGGATGACCTCGACGGATGCAAGTTTATCGACCTCCGCTCGGCGTTGTTCTCTGGCGATTTCGATGGCGATGAGGCAGCGATTACCGCCGGGGCCAAAGCCATCACGGGATGGCATGCGAGCCACATCCACTGTTCCCGTTGCGGTGCAAAAAGCCAACCGGCGCAGGGCGGATGGAAGCGTGAATGCCCAAGCTGCGGCGCACAGCATTTTCCTCGGACTGACCCGGTGGTGATCATGCTGGTGGTCAAAGGTGAGCGGGTCGCGATTGCCCACAACGTGAACTTTCCCGACACGCTCTATTCTCTGATCGCAGGGTTTGTTGAGCCGGGGGAGACGATTGAAGAAGCGGTGCGGCGCGAGACTTTGGAAGAGTTGGGGTTGCGGTGTGGGCGGGTGGATTATCTGTGCTCGCAGCCCTGGCCCTTTCCGGCGGGGTTGATGTTTGGCTGTATCGCGGAAGCGCTGAACGAGGACTTTACGCTCGAAGAGGCCGAACTCAGCGAAGCGTGCTGGCTTGATCGGGAGGAACTCGCGGCGATTTTTCGGGGCGAGTCTGAGAAAATCTCGCCGCCCCGCGCCGGGTCGATTGCCGCGAGTTTGCTGAAAGACTGGCTGGACGAAAAGGTCGGGTATTGACCCTGACGTCCAGCCTTTTGATGTTTAGAGGTCTCTCACATCTGTGAGTTTGCCAGTGACGGCAGCGGCAGCGGCCATTGCCGGTGACAACAGGTGTGTGCGTCCGCCGCGACCCTGACGGCCCTCAAAGTTCCGGTTCGACGTCGAGGCGCAACGTTCGCCCGGCGCAAGCTGATCCGGGTTCATGCCAAGGCACATCGAGCATCCCGGTTCGCGGATGTCGAAACCAGCTTCGGCAAGCTTGGCGGATAGCCCCTCGTCTTCCATCTGCTTTTTCACAAGACCTGAGCCGGGAACGATCATGGCGCGCAGGCCGTCTTTGACCGTTTTGCCCTCCATGACCTTCATGACTTCGCGCATGTCTTCGATCCGGCCATTGGTGCACGAACCGATGAAGATCGTATCGACCTCGATGTCCGAAAACTTCGTGCCGGGGGTAAGGCCCATATAATCGAGGCTGCGGCGGACCGCGTCGACCTTGCCGCCCTCGAAGTCTTCTGGGTTTGGAACCATCGAGTTGATCGGCAGAACATCCTCCGGCGAGGTGCCCCATGTGATGACGGGCGCGATATCTGCCGCGTTGATCTGGAGGACAGTGTCGAAATGAGCGCCGTCATCCGTGTAAAGCTCTGACCAATTCGCGAGAGCCGCATCCCACTCCGCCCCTTTCGGTGCTTTGGGGCGGCCCATGACGTAGTTGAAGGTTTTCTCGTCTGGGGCAATCAGACCCGCGCGGGCACCGCCTTCGATGGCCATATTGCAGACCGTCATGCGGCCTTCCATCGACAGGTTCATAATCGTATCGCCGCAATATTCGATGACATGCCCTGTGCCGCCCGCCGTGCCCGTGAGGCCGATGACGGAGAGCGTGATGTCTTTGGCAGTGACGCCGACAGGCAGCTCGCCCGTGACTTCGACCTTCATATTCTTGGATTTTTTCTGAATCAGCGTCTGGGTCGCCAGAACGTGCTCGACCTCCGACGTGCCAATTCCATGCGCCAAAGCACCGAAAGCCCCGTGAGTTGCCGTGTGACTGTCGCCGCAAACGATGGTCATGCCGGGCTGGGTAAGCCCCTGTTCCGGACCGACGATGTGAACAATGCCCTGACGGATATCCATGACGTCGTAATATTCGATGCCAAATTCTTCGGCATTTGAGCGCAAGGCATCCACTTGAATGCGGCTTTGCTCGTCTTCGATGCCTTTCGCGCGATCCGATGTCGGGACGTTGTGGTCCGGCACAGCGAGGGTTGCGCCCGGTGCACGAACCTTGCGGCCTGTCATCCGCAACCCTTCAAAGGCTTGCGGGCTGGTGACTTCATGAACCAGATGACGGTCGATATAGAGCAAACAGGTGCCGTCCTCTGCCTCGTGAACAACGTGGGCATCCCAGATTTTATCGTAGAGCGTTTTCGGTGCGGTCATGGTCTCAATCCTGAAATTTCGTGAGCGGAGCAAGGCGGTAGCGTCGGCGGTGCCCGTCGCTGCTGCTCATCAGCCCGAAAAAGCGCCACGGCAGGCGGTCGTGATCTGACAGCCCTGAAATCGGGCAATATCTGGCTTGCGCGTTCATCTGCCTCCCATATCAAGCCGAGCCGCGCGGCACAACGCATTGCAGCGCTGGGCCTCAACCTTCTATTGCGGCGCGGCTATCGGAATGGAACTCTCGCCGATTGATCATCAAGACGACGGCTGTTGTTGCCAAAATCAATGTCAGCGGCCCGATCAACCAGGCGAGTGACCCAAGCGTAAAGTAGAGGCTTCGTAGTCCCCGGTTGAAACTACGAGCCGCTAAGCTGTTGATATTGCCTGCTCGATCTGCGGCGGCGAATATCTCGGCCTCTCGCGTGGCGTCCCATTCCGGAGTCGCGCCAATCAGAACGGAGCAATATCCAAAGAGGCGCTGTGCCCATGCGAATTTGAAAAACGCATAGGAAATAAAGAAAATTGGGGCAATCAGGCGTAAACGGAGCCCGTCTGGTGTTGTCTCCGACGAGAGCGGCAAGGTGTGAGCAACGACATCGAGACTGTCCGCCTGTCCGAGCATGGCAAGCAGCCCCCCGAGGCCAAGCAGCGAAGTAGAGGCGAAGAAGCTCGCGCTGTTTTGCAACCCGCCAAGTAAGCCGCCATCAAGGATGCGCGGATCCCGTCGCGCCATCTCTCGCATCCATGCCATGCGATAGCGGGTCATGAGTGTGCTGGCGCTTTTATGCGAGGGTCTGTCCTCGACCCACCAACCGACCCCAATCCAGCAACACACGAGGAAAATCGCGGCTAAAACGTCATACCCTGTCAGGTCGGCCAGCCGGGGCAGGGCGGTTGACAGGCTTTCGTGAATTTTACTCATGGAAGGGCTTATGCCGTTATCTTAGCAAACCGAAAACTGTTTTCGGCAGGGTTCCGTTGCGAAGTGCCGGAATGGCGCTATCGTTGTGGTGGATAGGGAGGATGCCGCGATGATCGAGATGCCAAAGCCGGATGAGGCCGTGATTGCCAAACGCGCGGTGCTTGCCGCTCAGTTGCGCGAGGTTTTGCCGGAGGAGCAAGTTATCGACAGCGCCGAAGAGTTGATGGCCTATGAATGTGATGCGCTGAATTCCTATCGACAACCGCCGATGCTGGTGGTCTTGCCCGATACAACAGAGCAGGTCGCACAGATCGTGAAGCTCTGCGCCAGAGCCGGGGCACCTATTGTGCCGCGCGGATCGGGGACATCGCTGGCGGGCGGATCACTGCCGACAGCGGATGCCGTCGTCTTGGGCCTTTCACGGATGAATGACGTTCTGGAGGTTGATACGGAGAACCGGGTCATTCGGGTGCAGACCGGCATTACCAATCTGGCGGTTAGCGGGAATATCGCCCATGAGGGATTTTTCTACGCTCCCGATCCGTCGTCACAGCTCGCCTGTGCCATCGGTGGGAATATCGCGATGAACTCCGGCGGGGCGCATTGTCTGAAATACGGCGTGACAACGAATAACCTGCTGGGTGTGAGGATGGTTATGGCTGATGGGGAGGTTGTCGAGATTGGCGGCGCGCACTTGGACGCGGGAGGCTATGATTTGCTCGGTCTGATCTGCGGCTCTGAAGGTCAGTTCGGTATTGTCACGGAGGCGACGCTCAAGATCCTGCCACTGGCTGAGGGTGCGCGCCCCATCCTGTTTGGGTTCGAAACGAACGAGGTTGCGGGCGAAGCGGTCGCCGCGATTATTAAATCTGGCCTGTCTCCGGTTGCGCTGGAATTCATGGATAAGCCTGCGATTACCGTGAGTGAAAACTTTGCCAAGGCGGGCTATCCGCTCGATGTCGAGGCGTTGTTGATTGTCGAGGTTGAAGGTTCCGACGAAGAGATCGACGAACAACTGACCCGCATTGAAGCGGTGGTTGCACCCTTCGTGCCGTCGACGGTGAAACGAAGCGCGAATGATATTGAGAGCGCGAAAATCTGGGCGGGACGCAAGGCGGCGTTCGGGGCCATCGGACAGCTTGCCGATTATATCTGTCTCGATGGCTGTGTGCCGCTCTCTGAACTCGCGAGTGTCCTGACAGAGACGGCGCGGCTTGCGGAGAAATACGATCTCAAGGTCGCCAATGTCTTCCATGCTGGTGACGGAAATTTGCATCCACTCATTATGTATGAGGCGAATGACCCGGACTCGTCGCGCAAAGCTGAGGAATTGGGAGCAGACTTGCTGCGCCTTTGTGTTGAGAAAGACGGCTGCTTGACCGGAGAGCACGGTGTCGGCATCGAAAAGCGCGAGCTGATGCTGACCCAGTTCAATGAACGGGAGCTGCGGCAGCAGATGGCGGTGAAGGATGCGTTTGATTCGGGCTGGATGTTCAACCCGGCGAAAGTTTTTCCGCTCGAATTGAGCGAAACGAGGGATGCCGCGTGAGCACAGCCATCGCGGAATTTAACTTTGGACGCTTGCGATACGATTGGACTGACAAGCGCGTGCAACCGTTTGTCGAAGGGCTGGAGCGTGTGAACCGTTTGGCGGAACGCTCGCCCGGTTTTATCTGGCGGATGTTGGACGATGAGATGGAGGCAGCACAGCTTGGCCCACCGCTCAGCGACGATCGTGTCGCCTCAACATTATCGGTTTGGCGAAGCGTTGAGGACTTACGTAAATTTGTCTTTGATACTCTTCACGGTTCTTTCCTGAAACGCGGGTCGGAATGGTTCGAGGAAAGCGACTCTCCGCGATACGTGATTTGGCCGGTCAACCCTGATCACCGGCCCAGCGTGGAAGAGGGCTTGGAAAAGATACGCCATCTTGAAAAACATGGGGCATCGGCAACGTGCTTTGATTTTCGTTGGTTTGACGAAACACGAGAGTCGGTAGGGACGATGTGATGAATACCGAAATTGAAATCGCCGCTGCCATTCGAGAAGCCGCCGCTGCGAAGACTCCATTGGAGCTGAAAACAGGTGGCACGCGGCGTGCGTTAGGCCGACCAGTACAGGCGGCGAAGACGCTGTCACTTGCGGGGCTGAAAGATGTGACGCTGTATGAACCCGGCGAGTTGACACTCGTTGTGCAAGCCGGGATGACCATTGCCGCGCTGAACGATCTGCTTGATGCGGAAAACCAGCAACTCACTTTTGAGCCACCGGATCATCGCGTCTTGCTCGGCTCAAATGGTGAGCCGACAATCGGTGGTGCAGTCGCGGTTGCGGCCTCCGGTCCGCGTCGTTTGCGTGCTGGCGCGGTACGTGATGCGTTGCTTGGCATTCGTTATGTGAATGGACAGGGCGAGGTGTTGCGCTCTGGTGGACGGGTGATGAAAAACGTCACCGGCTATGATCTGCCGAAACTGATGTGCGGGGCCTATGGCACCCTTGGCGCGATCACTGAGATCGGCCTGAAAGTTATTCCCAAAGTTGAAATTGTGAAGACGCTCGCCGTTGTTGGTCTTGGCGATGAACGAGCGGTGGCGGCGATGTCGTCAGCCTTGAAGACGCCGACGGATGTGAGCGCGGCGGCGCACTTACCCGCTGCGGCATCAAAGGAACTCGGCTTTTCAGACTCCGTCACTTTGTTACGTGTGGAGGGGTTTGAAACTCAAGCCGCCTATCGCATCACCGTGTTGCGAGAGGCGTTGGCGACGTTCGGCGACTTGGTTGAGATTGACACTAACCCGTGGCCCGCGATCCGCGATGTGATGATGTTCGCAGGTGATGACCGCGCGATCTGGCGCTTGTCGGTGAAGCCAACAGACGCCCCCGGCCTTGTCGCCGCTTTGCGAGATCAAATGGATTGCGAGGCGTTCTTCGATTGGGGCGGCGGGATGATCTGGCTCGCCTGTGTTGAAGGTGCTGACGCGAGTGAGCCGATTGTGCGAGCCGCGCTCGGTGGCGTTGGGGGTCACGCGACGCTGATGCGCGCATCAGATACCGTGCGCGCCGCGGTGCCGGTCTTCCAACCCGAACCCGCTCCTATTGCCGCGCTGTCCGAGCGTATTCGCGCACAGTTCGACCCTGCGGGCATCTTGAATCCGGGGAGGATGCGGGGATGACCTTTCCAGTTGGACATACGCGCCCGCCCGCCCCCAGTCGGGTGCGTTGCACCCTTCCAGTTGGACGCTTGTCTCATTCTGCGGGGGCTTCTCATGCAAACTAATTTCACCGAAGCCCAACTTGCCGACCCCGATACGTCGCGCTCAAATGATATTTTGCGGAAGTGCGTTCATTGCGGATTTTGTACGGCGACTTGCCCGACCTACACGTTGTTGGGCGATGAACTCGATTCCCCGCGCGGGCGCATTTATCTCATCAAACAAATGCTGGAGGAGGGTCGCCCCGCCGATAAGCAAACCGTCAAGCATGTCGACCGATGCTTGTCTTGCCTCGCCTGCATGACGACCTGCCCGTCGGGCGTGCACTATATGCACCTCGTCGATCATGCTCGCGCACATATCGAGGCGACGTATAAACGCCCCCTGACCGAGCGCGTCTTGCGGGGCGTACTAGCGAAGGTGCTGCCGAACCCGATGCTGTTCCGCCTGTCGTTGCTCGGAGCAAAACTTGGCAAGCCGTTTCAGCGAGTCTTGCCGAGGCGTTTGAAGGCGATGATCGCACTCACTCCGAAGACGATCCATCCGCCTGCGCCGTGGGATGAGCCGCAAGTCTTCCCCGCGATCGGCGAACGAAAGATGCGCGTCGCGCTGATGACCGGCTGCGCGCAGAAAGTCCTCGATCCGTCCATCAATGAGAGCACGATCCGTTTGCTCACCCGGCACGGAGCCGAAGTCGTGATCGCGGAAGGTGCAGGCTGTTGCGGCGCGCTGACGCACCACATGGGCAAGGTCGGCGACTCGCACGCATCGGCGGCGGCAAACATCACGGCTTGGATGAAAGAAGTACGCGGAAAAGGTCTTGACGCAGTTGTCATCAATGCGTCCGGGTGCGGTACGACTGTTAAAGACTACGGCCACATGTTCCGCACCGACGATGCGATGGCGGCGGATGCTGAGACGATTTCTGGCATGACCCGCGATGTGACCGAGTTGCTGGCTGAGCTGGGTCTCAACGAGACCAATGCTCCAAAACTCCGAGTTGCCTATCACGCTGCCTGTTCATTGCAACATGGTCAAAAGATCACCGTCGAGCCGAAGGCGTTGTTGAAGCAAGCAGGCTTTACGGTGCTGGAACCGAAAGAGGGTCACCTCTGCTGCGGGTCCGCCGGGACGTATAATTTGATGCAACCCGAAATCGCGGGCCAGTTGAAAGAGCGCAAACTCGCGAATATCGAAACGCTGAAACCGGATGTGATTGCCGCCGGAAACATTGGCTGCATGGCCCAACTTGCCAGTGGTGCGAATGTCCCAGTGATCCATACGGCGGCGTTGCTGGATTGGGCAACCGGAGGGCCGAGACCGGAGGGATTGTGAGGGTTCGTATCGACGCGCTGGCAGTTCATGGAGATCGTTCAGAGATGGGCTCCACGCCTTCAGATTGACCCGGATGGGCCGCTGGAGATGACCATCAGGACGGGGTGGTCTCTTGGCGCAGATCGCCCTTCGTCTATACTCTTTTCGGGGTTTGTGAGGCGATAATACAACCATTCTGGGTCGAAATTTGCGCGTCTGGCGCGCAGAAAACGAGAAATTTCCCGCGTGTTTTCCTAGACTTGTTAAGGATTGGGCTCACACGTAATCTTTTGTTCTTGCAGGCTTAGCAAATTTACTTAAAGTGATTTATTAAGAAAAGGAGCGAATCAGGCGCGCTTCCTATAAATTTGAGGTTTGAGCAATGAGAGTGTTTTCCACAAAGACGAGTGCCATCGCGCTCACGCTGGTCACAGGGATCTCCGCGCCGTCCGTCGCTTATGCATGTGACAACCACGGAACCGTTTCGAATTCGGGCGGGTATAATTCCATCGTCGCCGCCAATTTCACCGAATCGTCTTTGGGGGGTGGTCAGCAGCTCGCTTATTCCTACGCGCCTGCTCAGCCAAATCCGAATGTGCGTTACCGTCCCGGTACGCCGTGTGATCAATTGCAAAAGGCTCAAGCGAGTCAGACTGTTCGCAGCACCTCGCCCGTCTACCAATCGACGGTCCAAGCTGCACCGATCCTGCAAGCCCCCGCGCGACAGTTCACGCACGCCCCGGTTTTCCCGCGTTTTCAGCAACCGATCCAACATGCCTCTTCGCCGCGTGTTGTTTATGTTGACCGCCCGGTAGATCGCCCCGTTTATATCGAGCGCCGTGTCCCGGTGGACCGTCCTGTCTATGTCGAGAAACGCATCCCGGTTCCTGTAGATCGTCCGGTTCCCGTTGATCGCCCTGTGCCGGTGGACCGTCCAGTATATGTTGAAAAGCGGATTTCGGTTCCGGTTCCTGTGGACCGTCCGGTCCCGGTTGACCGTCCGGTTCCGGTTGACCGCCCTGTCTATGTCGAAAAGCGCATCCCGACCCCGGTAGATCGTCCGGTTTACGTGGAGAAGCGGATTTCGGTTCCCGTGCCCGTTGATCGTCCTGTGCCAGTCGACCGTCCCGTTCCTGTGGATCGCCCCGTCTACGTCGAGAAGCGGATCCCGGTTACTGTTGAAAAGCGGGTTGCGGTGCCGGTGGACCGTCCTGTCCCCGTTGATCGTCCAGTATATGTTGAAAAGCGTATTTCGGTCCCGGTTCCGGTTGAAAAGCCGGTCTACATTGAAAAGCGTGTGCAAGTTCCTGTGGACCGTCCCGTCTATGTAGAAAAGCGCGTTCCTGTGGATCGCCCAGTCTATGTGGACCGTCCCGTACCGGTCCCGCAGCAATTCACACAAGCGCCCGGCTATAACTACGGGACCAGCTTTGGCGCGCCGAACTTTCAGGTTGCCCAAGGCAGCTGGGGTCAGTCGGGCTGGGGAGGTATCGCCCCCGCAACTTGGGGCCGTCCACACAGTGATGCCGGAACCACAGTGCAATGGTTCGCAGATCGGATTTCTCGGGTTTCGGCTCAGATCGCTGAAAACGAAAATAAGGGTCGCCTGACGACATCTGATGCAGGTCATCTTCGGGTGAAGCTGCAAGAGGTTGGCAATCTGCTGGATAACGCCCGCAAGGATAGTGTGATTGACGACGGTGAAGCCAAAACGATCAGCGAGCGGCTCAACGGGTTGTCTGATGATCTGAAAAAACGCGGGATCGATAATGCGGCAGCGCAACCGACGAACCTTGCGCCATCTTATCCGACGGTAGGTCTGCCATCGACGCCCGGTTACATCGAGCATACGCTCGGCGGTGGCGGATACGAATTCGGACCGACGCCTAACGGTTACGGTACGTCCTTCGGCGCACCGGCAGGATATGGTCAAACGCCTTACTGGTCGGGTGGAAGCGCGCTTTCCGCACAATGGGGCATGCCATCCGTACCGGGGTCGTATTGATCTAAGTTGGGAGCTGTTGCACGCACCCATAGAGGTGCGGTGGCGGTTCTTCGTGCTCGATCGAGGGACTGGCTCATAATCGGGCACGCTACGGGGGCGGCGCAGGAAATGCGTCGCTTCCATCAGCGTTTCAGCGCCATTTGTTCGTGCGCTTATCATCACTCAACTGCTCGGCTGGCGGACCTCGTTTGCATGGGGCCGCCTTTTGTTACAATTGGGTATTTCATAAGTCGAACCGACTGAAAAGTAATTTATTCAATTGCCTATTCCATTTTTCTCATATGAAAAATGGGAATCGGATGTTCAAAGGTCGCCAAGACTGTGGCGACAAGCCGGCAAAATGGCATGATCTTCACGGAACTGTGAGCGTCGGCTGGACGCTCGACGGAAACTCCGTAGACCCCCGTTCCATACTCGCTTCATAGACGAATACCGGAGTGGAAATGCCTCTACTCTGGTTGAACGAAGGGAGAAGCCGTTATGTTTAAGAGTACAACTGCCGCAGGGATCGCACTGGCTGGTGCATTCGCCGTTTCGAGTGCCTCGGCTCATGAAAGTTATCGTCATTCGCACCAATCGTCCACGGTGACGGCGCCGTCTTATACCAACACGTATACGGCTCCGACGATTAACCTTGGACCGATTGAGCAGGTGCAGCCAAGCAGCACCGTCCAATACGTTCAGCCTGCGACGACAAGTTATATCCAACCCGCGTCGACCACGTCTTATAAGGCACCGACCACGTCCTATACTTCTTCGGCGGTGACGTATGCGACGCCAAGCTATACTGCACCAAGTTACAGGGCTTCGACCTATGTAACGCCAAGCTATACGACGCCGAGCTATGCCGCGCAGGCGACCTATACAACGCCAAGCTACGCGTTTGGTACGTCTTACACCGCACCAAGCTATACGGTGCCAAGCTATACCGCACCGACCTACACGACGCCGACTTATAACGTGCCGACTTATACGGCTCCAGCTTATGTCGCGCCGCGCTATGATGCGTTTGATCGTGTTCAAGCTCGGATGGATCGGTTGCGCTCGCGCATCAAGCGAGCGGATGTGCGTGGCAGTCTTCGCGATGGAGAGCGTCATAAGCTTCGCAGGAAAATGCGGAAAATCCGCCAGTCCATTCGCGACTATAAGAACGATGATGGCGTGATTGATCGCAATGAGTTTGCGAAACTACAAGAGAAGATGTCGCGTCAATCAGATCGCATCCGCCGTCTGGCGAATAATGACCGCTTCGTTGGCCAATTGGTCTCGCCGTTCGGTCATCACCATTCACGGTTCTAATTAAGCCGTCCGGCCCTTGCATATTCTGTAAGGGCCGGATCCTTATTTTCGATCCGCCCACGAGAAGGAAACAGAATATGACGTCCTTTAAAAATATGCTTCGTGCTGCGGCGCTGGGTGTTGCTATGATTGCGACTGCTGCCGCTGTTCCAAATCAAGCTTCCGCCGCGGATCGCAGCGATGTAATCGCTGGTGTTGCCGGAGGTCTGTTGCTGGGAACGCTGTTTGCGGCGGCGGCAAATGCAAGCAACAATTCATATGCAGCCCCGGTGCAAACCTACCAAGCTCCGAGGCAAACTTATATCGCCCCCGC
>CAZJWF010000055.1:0-9288 GCA_964549375.1 uncultured Neomegalonema sp. | reverse complement strand
GGCTACCGCTACTAAGTAATGGCCTTAGCCGCCGCGCTTGAGGGCTGCGGCGGCGACTTTTTTAACCGATGGTTGCGGTAATGCTCGATAGGGCATGGGGCGGGATACCTCCATTGCAGCCACGCCGATCCGCGCGGTCAACGCGCCGTTGAGTAAACCCTCACCAGCCCGACGCGAAAGCTTCGCCAAAGCGCCGCTGCCCAAAACTGTGCCGAATAGATCATCACCAAGGGCGATGGCGCCTGTGGCCGCGAGGTGAAAGGCGACTTGTTTGAGCAGCCGCCACGATCCCAACCATCCGGCACGGCCCCCGTAGACGGCGGCGACTTGTCTGACCATCCGAACGTTCAAAAAAAGTACTGCTGCGGCGTCCAGCAAACCGACGGGCAAAAGTGCCGTGGCCGCCGTAACGGACCGCGCACCCGTTTTGACGGCCTCCAACGCGCTCGCATCGAGATCTCGCAGCGTTTCCCGCTCTAGCAAAGTCAGGAGAGCATCTGCGTCTAGCGAGTCGGCGGCGCGTTCCTCAATCAAACTCCGCGCGCGGTCAATTTCTGGACGATTGCGGTAAAGCGCGTTCAAGCGATCCCGAATGATTTCAGCGCGGGCGCGGTCTTGGGTTTCCCATGCCTGATCCGTCTCATTGCGGAGACTGTCGATACGAGTCAGTCTGGATAATCCGGCGATTTCCCGACCGGCAAAGATCAGCAGCCCCGCGAGGATAACCGACATCAGGCCAAGCGCGATCCATCCTAACCATTGATATGATGCGATGAGTCCGGCAACGAATTCATAGGCTGCCGCACTCAGTGCGAGGCCAATTAATCCAAGTACGGACCCCCAAAACAGTGTCCAGAAGCTAAATCGACGCGGGGCAGGTGTTCGTAGAGTCTCTGCATCTGGCAAATGCGGGTCTACGTCGATGGGCGTTGGCGGCGGGGCGATCAAGAGGGCTGGATCGTCGGCCTTGAAGACGCGCGGTTTTTTTCGCTCTGACATAACAGTGATATGCGGGTGGAGGTGCCACTGTGCAAGCAGGAGATTCTCGTCAGGATTTCAATCAACCCTGTTTATGGTTAACACCCTGTTGTGGATGAGCCGACAGACCGACCAACGCCTCATGCGCTGTGGGCCAGAGCGAACAGGAGCGAGACCTTATGGGATTGGTACAATTTTTCTGGCGCGGTTTGCCCGCCTATGTATGGGTTGGGATCGCGTATGCGATTGTTATCGCCGGGGCTCGGGTTCCGCTGTCGGATATCGTGGCGCTCGAACGCTATCTGGCCGCGCCGTTGTTTACGCTGCCGCTGCTGAATAGCGGAACGCTGCTGATCAATTTCAACAGCATTTTTGTTGTTGCCGCTTTCGTGGCAGTGTGGGTGGAGGTTATCCGGGCGACCTCGGTGCGAGATCGCGCCGGAAATGATTGGTTGTCCCTTGTCGCAACCTTTGTGGCGATCCTCGTATTCGCTGGTGCCGCCCCTTTTGGAACAATGGCCTTTATGGTCGTTCCATTGGCCGGTTTTGGGGATCTCTTGCTCGACCGCCTTGTTGGACAAGCTGTGGCGCGGCGGGATTTTGCGGTGAATTAGAATGCTCCGAGATTACCATAGAGGAGATGGATGAGGTTTCATGTGGCACTTGGCGTGAAATCAGGTTCGATAAATTTTTCTTTTTAGGAGATTGGTTGAGCGCTTGGTTCGCGCAAAAATTGTCACTCTGATAATTGTTTATCTATTGGCCTTTCCCGAATGGAAGGGTGGCATACCCGTTGCAGATACCTTGAACGTGAAACCGGAGTTTTGGTTGGGTTTTGAGACTGTCGCCCCCATTCTCGCTGATCGAAACACCGGTTTCACTACTGATTTCGTGAATATTTCCAGCAAATTTATATGGCTTCTCTGGTAACAGAAGGTGCCCTTTCTCTAGGTTTTCGCAAAGATCTTCGCGAACTTGCCGTGTTTTAGTGTCGTTTCGGGCTTTTGATTGCACGCCGTCAAGCCATCGCCTACACATCGCCGTAAGTTATTGCCGCGCGTGAATTTCGCGATGGTATTCGCAGAATGAGACTCAAAACGGTTCGTAAAAATGCGTCTGACCCGCTATTTCCTGCCTACGATGAAAGAAACCCCTGCCGAGGCACAGATCGTCTCGCACCGTTTGATGCTGCGCGCTGGGATGATCCGTCAGGCGAGTGCCGGGATCTATTCGTGGTTGCCGCTGGGTTATAATGTCTTGCGAAAGATCGAGGCGATTGTTCACGAGGAGCAACAGCGGGCCGGGGCCATTCCGGTTTTGATGCCAACGATCCAGTCGGCGGACCTTTGGCGACAATCCGGGCGCTATGACGCTTACGGCCCTGAAATGCTGCGTATCGAGGATCGTGGGGGTCGTGAGATGCTCTATGGCCCGACGAACGAGGAGCAGATTACCGAAATCGCAAAGGCTGGGATCAAGAGCTATCGTGATTTGCCGGTAAATATGTACCACATTCAGTGGAAATTCCGCGATGAAGTCCGCCCTCGGTTCGGCGTTATGCGAGGGCGCGAATTCCTGATGAAGGATGCGTATAGCTTCGATATCGACCGCGAAGGCGCTCAAGCCAGCTATAATCGCATGTTCGTCAGTTATTTAAGAACATTTGAACGTTTGGGTCTCAAAGCTGTCCCAATGCGCGCTGAAAGCGGGCCAATTGGTGGTGACATGGCTCATGAGTTCTTGATCCTCGCGGACACTGGAGAATCCGAAGTGTTCCTTGACCGTAACCTGGCTGAACTGACTCTGGGAGACCGGGGGTCGGATTACTGGGATGCGTCCGCAATGCAGGCGATCAAGGACGAGTGGACGTCTTCTTATGCTCGGACAGAAGATGAACATGATCAGGCAACATTCGAGGCCGAGGTGCCCGAAGATCGCCGGATCAGCGCGAGGGGCATTGAAGTCGGGCATATCTTCTACTTCGGCACCAAGTATTCCGAACCACTAGGCGCGAAAGTTGTCAATGCGGAGGGGAACTCCGTCCCTCTGGAAGGTGGGTCTTACGGGATTGGCGTATCCCGTCTTGTGGGGGGCATTATCGAGGCCAGCCATGATGACAAGGGCATCATTTGGCCGGAAAGTGTCGCGCCGTTTGAAGTAGCCGTCGTTAATCTCAAGCAGGGCGATGCGGATACGGATGCTGCGTGTGAAAGCCTTTATGAGCAGCTCGGCACCGCTGGGTTTGATGTTCTCTACGATGATCGGAATGAACGAGCGGGCGGTAAATTCGCCACCGTCGATCTGATCGGCTGTCCGTGGAAAATCGTTGTCGGGCCGCGTGGCCTTAAGGAAGGCACAATCGAATTGGCTAATCGTCGTACTGGTGAGGCCGAAAACCTCACACCGGATGCGGTGATGAACCGCTTGGCTAGCCATTTTGGGCGGGCCTGAATGATGAGAAGGTAGTGCGGTTTGGCATCGGGTAAGGAAAGTCGCGACGAGTTTGTCGAAGATAATGATGCACGGCCAGATGCAAGCCGCGACGATGACGCTCGCCCATCGCGTTACCAGACGTTCTATCAACCGCTCACCGCCGAAGAGTATGATGACGCGCGGTATCAGCCCGAAGACGTTTCGTTCTTTTCCCGCTCGTCAGAGGATCGTGCTGAAAAAGCGCGCCGTGCCGCACATCGGGTGCGCCGCCGCGAGCCAGATGTCACCAATGCGACACCAGAACCATCGGTCCCGCCACGCCCTCAGCCTCAAGTTCAATCACCCGTTCCACCCACGCAGCCTCAACCCGCGTCTGAACCTCAAGCTGCGAGGACGGCAAACGCTCCGCAGAGCGTGACGCGCGAACCGGTCGCGGTGCCTCGCGCTGCTGCCAGTCCGGTTCAAGCGCCGCCCGTGGCCAAACCCGCCCCACAAAAAGAGTCGTTGTTGGATCGGGCCGTACAGGCACCCTTGGCAAAGGTCTCGCCGCAACAACCGCCCACCGTGCCGCCTCAAGCTGATCTTGGTTCTTTGATGGATCGAACTGCAGCGCGCTCGGAATCTGCCAAGCAAAAGTCACCGCCACCAGATGTGCCGCTGATGGATCGTTTGGTCGATAACTCGATTTCCAATCCTGTCCAGCACTCGGCGAAGCCCGCCGAAGCGGAAAAGCGGCCCGCCGAAACGCCGTCGCTGATGGACCGTGCGTTGCAGAAACCGTCACCGACGACCAAAGCTGCAAAAGCCGCTGAAGCGTTCGAACCGAAGGCGGTGTTGTCCGCTCCGCCAAAGCCTGCGTCGCGCGGCAAGCCAAAACGCTATAAATTAAAGTCGAGCAAAACGTCGCCGCAATCGGTCGCTGATGAGACCTCTCCCGAACAAACTTCTGCGTTGGTTCAAAAAGCTGCTGATGCAGTCCCGTTGTCGAAGCGGATGAAGCAACTGGTGAAAAGCAAAACGGCTGTTGAGGTTGCTGCTAAGAAGCCTGAGCCACAACCGGAACCAACGCGCGCCTTGACCGCTGAAGAGGCAGCCTTTGCTGGGCCTTCCATCGAAGCGGAACTGCGCAAACCTGACGCGGTTGGTGCGGTTGCGCCTGTTACACCGGTGCCCGTTGCACCGGCACCTGTTGTGTCGCCCGAAATACCCGCGCCCGACCCTATTGCGCCAGAGTCAATTTATGCTGACCAAGCAATTCTTGCCCCGGTGTCGCGTCTACCGTCTCTGCGGACAAAACCATTCGCCGCTTTTGAATGGATGATCGCCGGACGCTATCTTGGTGCGCGCAAGCGTGAGGGCTTTGTCTCTGTCATTGCTGGATTTTCGCTTGTTGGAATTGCGCTGGGTGTGGCCACGTTGATTGTCGTAATGGCGGTGATGACTGGGTTCCGCGAGACGCTGGTGACGCAAATCATTGGTGGCAGCCCGCATATCAACGTTTATTCGCAGTCCGATAAGTTCGAGAATTACGATACGCTGGCGGATCAAATCCGAACGGTGGACGGCGTCGTGAATGTGACGCCGGTGGTGCAAGGCCAAGTTCTCGGTACAGGCAATCAGCGTCATAGTGGCGTGATCGTGCGCGGGATGCGGAAAGGTGATCTGGAGCAACTGATCGCGAATGCCGAACCGGAAGTCCTCAATGGGTCACTATCTGATTTTGTCGAAGACAAGGGCGTGGCGCTCGGCGCTGATCTGGCCGCAAAGCTGGGTTTGCGGGTCGGCGACTTCATCAGTTTGATTTCACCCGATGGAGACATTACGCCGTTTCAGGCAACACCGATGCCTCGAGTCAAAGACTATCGCATCATCCAGACATTCAAGCTTGGTGTGCAAGAGATCGATTATGGCGTTGCCTTCATGCCCTTTGAAGAGGCACAAATTTATTTCAACAAACAAGGGCAGGCCGACACGTTGGACGTTTTTGTCGATGATCCGCAAAGCGTCACGGCCAATTTAGGACGGATTAATCCGGGGTCATATGAAGATGAGATTTTTCAGTCGGCGCGGTCGAGCGTCAGCGTAAATAACTGGAAAAATCTGAACGGACGACTGATTGGCGCGATCAATCTGGAACGACAGGTCATGTTCGTGATCTTGACGATGATTATCCTTGTTGCTGCGCTGAACATCATCTCCGGTCTTGTGATGCTGGTGAAAGATAAAGCGCGAGACGTCGCGATTATGCGAACGATGGGTATGGCGCGAGGGTCGATTTTGCGGATATTCTTTGTTTGTGGTTCGAGTATCGGTGTCATTGGATCGATTCTAGGGGTTGTTCTCGGGGTTCTGTTTGTCGTGAATATCCATGCGATCCAAGGGGTGGTCGAATGGGTCACGGGAACGCAAGTTTGGGACCCGTCGGTGCGTGCGGGCATTACCGAAATCCCAACGAAGCTTCAGCTATCCGATGTTGCCTTGACGTTGTTCATCGCACTTGGATTGTCGTTTATCGCGACGCTTTTCCCAGCTTGGAAAGCGGCGAAACTCGATCCTGTCGAGGCGCTGCGCTATGAATAACTTGGGAAAGTCCAACACCGAGGCTTCAATGGTCCTCGAAGGCGTGGGCAGGACATACCGACAAGGCGAGAACGCGCTTGAGGTTTTGCGCGGGGTGAATCTCAGGTTATTTCCCGGCGAGATGGTCGCATTGGTTGGCCCATCTGGCTCCGGTAAATCGACGCTTTTGCACATCGCCGGCCTGCTCGATCTACCAGATCGCGGCGAGGTCATGATTGGTGGAAAGAGATGCAGTAAACTGGATGATGCTGCGCGCACTATGCTGCGCCGAACAGCGGTGGGTTTTGTCTATCAATTCCACCATCTTTTGCCTGAATTCTCCGCAGCAGAGAATGTGGCGCTGCCTCAGAGAATTGCGGGAACGAGCCAGAAACGAGCGTTGCATAACGCGAAGATTTTGCTGGATCGTTTGGGCCTGCGCGAGCGGTCACACCATCGCCCCGGCGAATTGTCTGGGGGCGAGCAACAGCGAGTTGCCATTTGCAGAGCTGTCGCAAACAACCCTCGTGTTTTGCTGGCGGACGAGCCAACCGGAAATCTCGACCCCGAAACCTCAGACAAGGTGTTTGGGGAACTGGTTGCACTGGCCCGCAATCAGGGTGTCGCCGGGCTTATCGCCACGCATAATATGGAACTGGCAAAACGGATGGACCGCGCTGTCACGATGCAGGGCGGCGTGCTGCGTGAAATCGTCGCGGCCTGACCGCCTCGCTCGGTTCGCCTGCAATCACTATCCGTCTCGAAGATGCTTATGGGCGCAGCATGCTTTTTTGTTGCAGTTGAGAGAGGTTATGACGTGCGATGTCCCGGACGGTCAGTCTGGGGTCTTCTGCGCGTTCGTTGCCGTTGGTTAGTTGAGGCCCGGCCGCTGCAAATCCATAATGATCTGCGCTTTTATAAAGGTCGGCTGCGGATGAAAACCGCCCCGTCCGCTCATGGACTGTGCCCATTGCAAGCAAAGCGTAAGGGTCTTTTGGTTTGCGGTTGAGAGCTGTGTCGAGCAGCGCCTCAGCGCGCGTGAAATCGTCGGCCTTCATGGCTTCATAGGCGCTGATAAATTCGGGCGTGGTTTCAAGCCGTGAATTGAATGCTTCGGATTCGGAAATATCGAGGACGATGGCACCGCTGTTATATTCGGTTACTGTCGAGCAACCGGTCATCGTCGCGAGCAACAGCCAAGAAAAATTGCGTAATTTAAACATGCCAACCTCCACTATTAATGAGTCTAAACGCAACCCGCGAGGTGTGTCACGTGAGAGATCAAAATAATCACCGTATCTGTTGGAAATCGGTGGATTTAGGCAACTGATGGCTTGACGCGCCGCGATGGTATGACTAAACGGACCTCTCGCGTCGAGAGCGACGTTTTCGGTGCAATGCGCGGTTGTAGCTCAGTTGGTTAGAGTACCGGCCTGTCACGCCGGGGGTCGCGGGTTCGAGTCCCGTCAACCGCGCCACTTTTCCCCTCCCAGATTAGCATCGCCGAATATTTCGCAGCTTTGCGTTGTTAGCTTGCTATTGAATTTTCCAAGTACCGCTTGTTGCAGGCGTCAGAATTTTCTGGTGGGAAATCAAAAAGCCCGCCCCGGAGAGGGACGGGCTGAGATTTACACCGATGAGTGAACCTTTATCAGAGGTCCAGAACGCGGTTCCGTTGGTTCGCGAATTCGATCTCAGCGTTCTTACGGAACGCGCCGATTTCACGAAGCGACGCTTGGAACGCATCATCGATTTTAGTCGCGAGTTCCGAGTGATCGCGGGTTTCTTCGAAGACTTCTTCGGCTGCTTCGCCAAAAGCGTCCCAAATATCATCGTTAAACGAACGCAACTGAACGCCGTTTTCGTTGATTAGGCGCCCAAGATATTCGCCGTTGTTTGCCGAAGCTTCTTCTGGCTGAGCAGCATGCTCTTCATTACAAGCAGCAGTGATGATTGCTTGCTCGTATTTGCCGAGGCCTTCCCACCAAGACTTGTTCATACCGAAGGCAAGACCGCCGCCCGGCTCGTGCATCCCTGCGGTGTAGTAGAACTTGGCTGCTTCGTAGAACTTCATGAAGTAATCGTTATACGGGCCAACCCACTCGGTTGCGTCAATGGCGCCGGATACGAGGTTTTCGAAGATTTGGCCGCCCGGCAGCGAAACGGTCGAAACGCCGAGTTTCGCCATAACGTCCCCACCGAGGCCCGGAATCCTCATTTTGAGGCCCTTCAGATCATCGGGAGATTCGATTTCTTTGTTGAACCAACCGCCCATCTGGGTACCGGTTGCGCCGCAAGGCAACGCCTTGAGACCGAATTCTCCAGAAATCTCGTCCCAAAGGTCTTGGCCACCCTTGAACTTGATCCAAGCATTCCACTCAGGTGTTGTCATGCCGAAAGGTACGGAGGTGAAGTAAGCGAACCCCGGGTGCTTACCTTTCCAATAATAGTCCGCGGCGATGTACGCTTGCGAGTTACCGGAGGCAACGTCATCGAACACGTCGAAGGCACCGACGCGCTCGCCCGCAGCAAAGTACTCCGTCTCAATTTTGCCGTCGGACAGCTCGGTGATTCGTGCGGCAAGGCGCTGCGCTGAAATACCCAAACCGGGAAAGTCGCGCGGCCAAGTCGAGACGATATTCAGTTTAGTCGTGCTCTGCGCGATTGCAGGTGTTGCCAAACCAGCAGCGCCGACCGATCCAATCAACCCGGCTTTGGTAATAAATGAGCGTCTGTCCATTCAGTCCTCCCTTAAAAGTGCGATTATGCAAACGGCGTTACTCTATATCGCTGAACGCCGAGCGCAACGTGCAATTCAAAGGCGTTCGCAACTCGGCAACATCCGGGAATGCTGCGCCCAATTGCATCGTCTCTCTCATTGACCCTTGTGCGGTGCAGCGGTATCCCTCGCCCATCAATCTCGTACCGGGAAAGCTCCAATGGACGCCTTTTTGCTCGAATATCTGCCGATCCTGATTTTCATGGGGATCGCGATTGGTCTGGGCCTTGTTTTTATCCTCGCCGCCGCGATTGCTGCGCCGTCCAATCCGGATGCCGAGAAAGTGTCTGCTTACGAGTGCGGGTTTAATGCCTTTGACGACGCGCGAATGAAATTTGATGTCCGATTTTATCTGGTTGCCATTTTGTTCATTATTTTCGACCTCGAAGCTGCGTTTCTGTTTCCTTGGGCCGCAAGCTTTGGGCAGATCGGGATGTTTGGCTTTTGGTCGATGATGGTATTTTTGGGCGTTCTCACCATCGGTTTTATCTACGAATGGCGCAAAGGTGCGCTGGATTGGGAATAAGATGACAGAGTCT
>CAZJWF010000054.1:13213-20980 GCA_964549375.1 uncultured Neomegalonema sp. | reverse complement strand
TTTCTCTGATGTGGTATCGTGATCCTCTGGCGGCGTGTTCAGCATCCGCCGGAGAGTTTCGTTTGTCTTTTCGAGGTCATTTTCCATGCTCAAACCTTACCGACCCAAACTCATTATGCGTAAAGATTCCCATCTCCGCCCTAGCATAGCGGAGAAAGGTGCGGAATCCACCGACGAACTGTTTTTGAGTGCTGGACGAGCAATATCGCAGTGGGAAATTTTGGAGTCCTATTTACTGAACTTGTTTGCGATCCTAACGAACTCTCATCATATGACGAGTGTTGAGATATTCGGCTCAGTACTGTCTTCGACTGGACGCATCGATCTCCTTAAAGGTGCGGCGAATGCGATGTTCATAAATTATCCCACCCGGAAGCGGAGAATGCATAAGTTTTTCGAGCACGTCAGTAGGCATTCGGGTCTTCGCAACGATATAGCACACGGCCATGCTCTACATATTGAAGAGGGTTGCTTTTGGGTTCCGGGAAGCTACCAAGCACGTAAAAATGACTCTGTGTATGGGTTTTCCGGCGATCTTCTCTACCGTTATTCGCCGACAGAGATTGATGCCATCAAAGACACATTCTTGGAGCTGACTGATAACATTAGGGCCGTCGAACTACTGTTATGCCAATGGCTGACAAAAGTTCCTTCAGGAACAGTTCCGCCTCATAGCGATGACAAGCTGCGCCTTTCCCTTCAAGGCTACACTCAACATAAGAGACGCCAGAGCTAAATAGCTCTGGAGACATCTCAATTTCAGTACCGACCTGTCGCGAATCTCGTGTCATAATTTCCGTGGTACGTCACGTATATAATTGCCGGGAAATCGGATGCGCGCAGCGCAGACACGCGCCGCCTTGGGGCGGGCGCTCGTCCCTCAACAGAGAAGTAACGTTCCAATTATGAGTCTAGGCATTAGTTGCCTACTGAGAGAGTCACCGCCCAGCAGTGACAGCGCCGTTCAGCGCAAGCGAAGCGCCGCGCGGCCCCCACGGGACGGCGCTATACGCCACCGCTCGGAACGGCTTGGTTCCCATCACGGGAACGACAGAATATTCACCCACCCCCAAACTTCCGTGCCGTCTTCGCGTCAAACGGTTCCGCGCCCATTTCCAAGTGCAGCCTGTCGCCGTCATAGGGATGCGCCAGTGCGACCTCTTCATTCAGCTCAACCCCCAGCCCCGGCTCGGTAGGGGGGATGACATAGCCGTCTTCCCAGACCATCGGTTTCTTCAGCAGGTCGGCGTGAAAGCCCTCCCACTTGCCGATGCTTTCCAAGATCAAAAAGTTTGGCGTGCAGGCGGCGAGCTGGACATTCGCGGCACCCTCGATGGGACCGCAATAAAGATGCGGTGCGATGGTTGCGTATTTCGTCTCGGCCATGCCTGCGATTTTCTTGGCCTCCAGTATCCCGCCGACGCGCCCCAATGCGAATTGCAGGATCGACGCCGCGCCGCTCTCCAACACCCGCGCGAACTCATATTTCGTGGTCAGGCGCTCTCCGGTGGCGACTGGGATTGTCGTGGCCGCCGCCACTTTCGCCATTTCTTCCGGCGCGTCGGGCGGGCAAGGTTCCTCGAACCACAGCGGATCGTACTCCTCCAATCGCCGCGCCAGGCGAATGGCCCCCGATGCGGTGAATTGCCCATGCGTACCGAAGAGAAGGTCCGCTTGCGTGCCCACGGCTTCCCGAATTTTCCGGCAAAACTCAGCAGAGCGCTCAATCGCCTCCAGATCCGGTTGCCGTCCGTCATAGACGGTATAGGCTCCTGCGGGATCAAACTTTACCGCCGAGAAGCCTTCTGCGACCATTTCCGTCGCACGCTGCGCCGACGCATCGGCGTCATTGTAAAAATCCGCCGCCGTCTCATTCTCCTTAGGATAGAGATAGGTATAAGACCGAAGCCGTTCATGTACTTTCCCGCCAAGCAACTCATAGACCGGCTTTTCGACCGCCTTGCCAACAATGTCCCAGCACGCACATTCGATCCCCGACAGCACCGAACCGAGCGACAGGTCGGGCCGCTGCGTATAGCCGGAGCCATAAACCCGCCGCCACATCGCCTCGATCCGAAACGGGTCCATGCCTTCAACATGACGCGCAAAGGTATCTTCGATCATCTGCGCGAAGACATGCGGGCCAAAAGTCGCGCCGTAAACTTCGCCAATCCCTTCAACGCCGCATGCGGTCTTGAGTTTGACGAAGATAAAATAGCGCCCGCCGAAACCGGGCGGCGGATTGCCGACGACAAAAGTTTTGCATTCTGTGATTTTCATAGTCTTTTCCTGTTCGCCTATCCGAATGCAAAACTGCCGTCCACTTTGGCTGGACGCGCTTAGAACACAACGACATTCCGCAACACGTCACCGCGTTTGACACCTGCAATCGCCTCGTTGATCTCGTCAAACG
The DNA here is from genome assembly GCA_964549375.1 of uncultured Neomegalonema sp. Lineage (GTDB taxonomy): Bacteria > Pseudomonadota > Alphaproteobacteria > Rhodobacterales > Rhodobacteraceae > JAHDDY01. The sequence continues at coordinate 18,567 of CAZJWF010000054.1, read as the reverse complement.
CGAAACGCCCGGAGATCAACTCGTCCAGCTTCAGTCGTCCGTCCCGGTAGAGACCCATCAGGTACGGAATATCCACACGGATACGTGCCGAACCCATTTTCGAGCCAAGAATTTTCTGGCTATAGGAGGCAATGTTGCCGGGATCGAACTCGGTCATGACGCCGGTCGGTGGCATCCCGACAATGACCATCGAGCCGAGCGGTGCGAGCATATCGGGTGCGCTGTCGATGGCACGTTTGATCCCTACGGAGACAAAAACGTAATCCGCCCCGCGCCCGTTCGTTACCGCCTTGATCTGTTCGACAACATCGTCTGCGTTGGCGTCAACTGCATGGGTGGCACCGAACTCTTTCGAGAGGGTCAGTTTGTCGGCAGCAATATCCAGACCGATGATTGTACGCGCCCCGGCCACCGCCGCGCCCTGAATACAGTTCATGCCGACACCGCCCAGTCCGATGACTGCGACGGTGGCTCCGACCGGCACTTGCGCTGTGTTCACCACGGCGCCAAATCCCGTTATGACGCCGCAGGCCATGAGTGAGGCAACATCGAACGCAATGTCGTCGTCGATCTTCGCGAGCTGTGATTGATGGACAACCGCTTTCTCGGCAAAGGCACCGGTACGCAGACCATGCAGGACCTTTTCGCCGCCCGTGCTGAGCGGAGACTGTGCGTCGAGGGGGAATCGCGTCTCGCACGCGACCTGCGCGCCCTGAGCACAGTTATGACAGGTGCCGCACGAGCGGATCAGGGTCACAATAACGCGATCCCCGACCGAAAAATCGGAAACCCCCGCCCCAATTCCATTGACGATACCCGATGCCTCATGCCCGAAGACAGCGGGCAGATCACCGCCCCAACCACCGTCAATATACGTAAGGTCACTATGGCAAATCGCACAGGCCTTGATGTCCACGCAAACCTCGCCGGACCCTGGGTCAGCTAGCGTTAAATCTTCGATTTGGAGGGGTGCGCCAAAGGCGCGACAGACGGCAGCTTTCATCGTGTCCTCGCTTCATTTTCGCGGACACGCTGCACCACAAACCTTGCGCTGACAAGCGTACTTTGCACGCCCCATAAATGGGCAAATTGTGACCTTTCGTATCCTAGTTTTAACGAATTCTAAGCTCATGTTTGGCAGACTGAGATTAGCCGGGGGGCGTCGACCGAAAAGGGATTGGTCATGAGGGACAGTCGTTTTCTAACTGAGAGCTTTGATGCGGATGAGGCAGCTACGTGGGTTGCTCAATGCGCAACGTCATCGGGTTGGACTTCCGAAGAAGCACAGCGTTTGGCTCATTGCGTCAGCGACAGCGCCTTGGCGGTATCGCAGCGCGCTTATCGCCTGCGCGAGCGCGGCCCGGTTTTCGTCAAGTTAGATGTCAGCTCGACCGAAGCGACCTTGGAACTGCACCACGAGGGCGCGATTGGTGAAAAGCCCTGTGACTGCGCGGCGGCAAAATCTGCCACCTCCCGTCAGTCCAGCGTTTGGCTTGACGGTCAGATTCGCACGCATCAACTGCGGATCGCCCGCGCCTGATCCTCGGAGGGGCTAAGATCGGTTCGGCAAACTGTCGAGCCATTCAAGCCCTTGCCCGACCCATTCGGCGGGGATGGAATGCCCGCGCGGATGCGTACATAATTCTAGCACCCGTCCGCTTGTGCTTTGATCTTGCCGTGTACACGTTAGACGCCGGTCGCCGCTGGGTACTTCGCGAGATGCCTTTGAGGTGCCATTGACCCGCGCTAAAATCTCGAACCCCTCCGGGATTGGCATCGAGTCATAAATTCCGATTTCGTCAAACGCGACAACTCGATCCTTCAATCCGTGGATATGGCGCATATTGACCGGTCCGCTAGGGCACGTATTGGGGTTTGAGTTCCAAAAGCCGCCCGCAATCGGGGCATAGGCTCGAAACAGCTCGCCTGTGTAACAAGCGACATTCCAAACCATCGACCCCCCGCGTGAGAAACCGGAGGCCAGCGTCCGGCGCTCATCAATTGGCCAGCGTCGCTTAATATCGGCCATGACCCGGCGGATATAGGCGGCTTCATCCCGTCCGCGTTCGGCTCGGCCTTTTCCAATTTGACGCCAATAACCGGTCCGCGCAAAGGGCGCGACAAAGATCGCCCCGCGCTGCGTTGCCCCGCGCACCATCCCGCGATTGCGGAAAGTCCCCTCTGGCGATCCATTCCATCCGTGAAAATAGACAACCAACCCCAGCGGCGTCTTTTGATCCCAATCATCGGGAACCGCCGCGAGATAATACCCGCCCTCAACTTTGCACCGACTATCGGCGCCACACGCCCAAGAGGTGCTGGGGATGATGATGAACAGTAAGGCCGCTAGAAATGCACGCATCAGAATTTCTCCTTCGGGGCAGGTTAGGGAAGGATTGCGTTTGTTTGGGGAACGGCAAGGCACATGTGCGTGATGACAGACACCGCGCAGGTGCCATCGCTCCGTTAAGACGGTTCACCCCTTCCAATCTATCTAGGCGGGGGCCGTCAGGATGTTGAGTAAGGTTGAAAAGGTGCGATCATTTTCGTGAAGCGATAGAACGGCATCGGCAATATCTCCGGCGCGGGCCTCTCCCACGACCGGATCAGTGAACCGGTGAAACTTATCCAGCACCTCGGCCTCGCCGGCTTGCGGCGTCGGGCCACCGCTCGCGCGCGTCGTCCCGCTTTCTAGAACCTTCCCGTCACGCAGAGTGATCGCGACGGATGCCAGCCGCTCGTTTGGAAAAGTAGCGTCAATTTCCTTATCGACATGCGCGGAGGTTCGCTCGGTCATGTCGATCAACGCAGCATCGCTAAAGCTATCTTCCATCACTTCTTCCACGCCAACTGATCCGCGCACCAATGCACAGGCAACTGGCCAGGCGAGCGAGTATTGCGCGTTGCTGGTGGTCGTCGGAACGTCACAGTTCAATTCGGCGGAATAAGCGAAAGTCGCGATCTCGACACGCTCGATCATCTCAGGTGACAGGCCATGCGCGCCGCGCAACGCCAATGCCGCATCAATTGCTGCATGGGCCCAGCGGCAAATCGGGTACGTTTTGATGTATTGCTGATTGGTCAACCAATCTTCACCAAGGCTCTCCCAGGCAAAAACCGCATCCTCAAATTCAACGGTCGCGGCGGGTGCGCCGAGAAATCCGTCTTTCGCCAACAGCACCGCCTGAATACCAACCGGCGCGCCAAAGCCTGTCCCATCATGCAGCATTGTTGGGTTTGCGATCTCGCGCATCATCTGACTGCGGGGACCGTGGTATTCGGCGATACCGAGTGCGTGGCGCAGCTCGTCGTCGCTCAATCCCCAAAGCCGTGCACCAATCGCGGCACATCCGAGGCCATTCCATGCGCCCGACGTATGGTAATCGTGAACCGTCGCGTGCAGGGCGACACCCGCCCGATAGGCGATCTCGTATCCACTGACGAACGCTGTCAAGGCCTCACGTCCGGTCAGGCCGGAATCCGTTACCGCGAATGCCGCCAGCGCCGGAAATAACGCAGCCCCCGCGTGACCCTTTGAAGGTTGCCAACCATCATGCGCGTCGAGGTTATCAAGCTGCATTGCCATTGCGAAACCAAACCCCGGCAGCGAGGTGGGTCGGCCATCGAACAGCAGGCGCGCCGAGGGCGCGTCCATCCCTGCCGCCCAATGCCGTACCGCGTGGTCACGCGCGATCCTTCCAGCATCCAATCGACTGCCAGCGGCGGCGACACCGATCAGATCCAGCATATAAAGCGCGGCCATCTGGGCCACATCATCCGGGATATCCTCAAACCGCAGGTCAGCATTAAATCGCGCGATTTTATTGAACGCACCAGAGGGCGAATGCAGCGTAGCGATTTGAGTCATCTGGTCCTCAATATCCGCGTGTGCGGTCGATTTCATGCAGCAGGGGTTCGCCGGACAAAAGCCGACGATAATTTTCAGCAACCGCCAGCAACCCATCATCAATATGCCAGCCCGACACATGGGGGGTCACGGTGATTTTGTCATGTTGCCAAAACGGATGATCGGGCGGCAAAGGTTCATGGTGAAACACATCCAGCACGGCGCCACCCGGTGTCCCCGAATCCAGCGCTGTAATCAAATCATGCTCAACGATAAGGTCGCCGCGCCCCGCATTGATTAATGTCGCGCCCGGTTTCATTGCGCTCAGGCGTGCCGCATCGAACAACCCGTTCGTATCAGGCGTCGCGGGTAGGATCGAGGCCACGTAATCCGCCTGTGACAATACCTCGTTCAGTGAATCAAGGCCCGCATAACAAGTGACACCGGGGATTGATTTTCGTGTCCGGCTCCAACCCAGCGTCTTGAAGTTCAGTTTGGCAAACAGTTCCGCTGTTCGACCGCCGATATGACCCAACCCCAGCACGGCGACAACGGCCTCTCGGCTTTTCTTTGGCGGCAGCGGATTCCAGATGTGCGCGGCCTCATCTTTTTCATGCCGTGCCATGTTCCTTTGACCGTGCAGCACATAGGCGAGGCAGTATTCGGCAATTTCATCAGCGGGCATGTCCGGTGCCAACCGCGCCACGCGCATTTCCGGCGGCAAGTCCGGATTGCTGACGATGCTTTCGACTCCTGCCCCGAGTTTCTGGACCAGCGACAGGTTAGGCAGTTTTTCAAGAACCCCGGCATGGAGTCGCGCGACCGCAATCATGCGAACCTGATCCGAAGGACACTCATCCAGCCCGCAATAAATCGGAACGTCTGGCATCAGCGGTTGCAACTGCTCGCGCAATGCCTCTTCGGCCATCCATTCTGGTTGTCGAACGTCCAATAGCAGCGCCATATGACCTCACCGAAGCTGTTCAATCAGTGTTTCGATAGTTTCTGGCATGTGTCAAACGATTGACAAGGGCTGTGAGCGGATACATGCTTTCGAAATGACGAAGCGAAACTTAGTCCTCAGCGACCAAATCAGCGACCGCCAAAGAGGGCGACGCGCGACGGGGTGCGATCTCGTCGCCTGAATTTTCTGCTTATGCGATCTACGCCTGAGAACCTTTTTCGCATTTGTTCAGAAATGTCATGACTCCAAACGAAACCTACCGGCTCGCTGTCGATATTGGCGGTACTTTTACGGACGTAGCTGTCGCGGATGACAGCGGCAAAATCTGTGCGACGGCCAAAACAGCGACCACGCCGAACAACCCGACCGAGGGTGCGTTGCAGGGCACGCAGATTGTGCTGAATAGTCTAGGCATCGAGATCGGTCAGGTTGGTGCGTTCGTTCACGGAACAACGCTGGCCACCAATGCCCTGATCGAGCGGCGCGGAGCCATCGTCGCCGCGATCACGACCGAAGGGTTTCGCGACATTCTCGAAATCGCTT
>CAZJWF010000054.1:0-13113 GCA_964549375.1 uncultured Neomegalonema sp. | reverse complement strand
GCCATCGTCGCCGCGATCACGACCGAAGGGTTTCGCGACATTCTCGAAATCGCTTATGAGCGACGGTATAGCCAATATGACATTAATATCGACAAACCTGACCTGATCGTTCCGCGTGCGCGGTGTTTCACCGTACCTGAACGGATGAATGTGCACGGTGAGGTTCTGGTCCCACTCGATGACACTGCGATTGATGCATTGATCTCTGATCTTGATTCGTGCGGCGCGCAAGCGCTCGCAGTTTGTTTGTTGCACGCCTATGCGAACCCAGCTCACGAACAACGACTCCGCGAGCTGATCCATGCACGCCGTCCTGACCTCTTTGTCTCTTTGTCATCAGATGTCAGCCCCGAGGCAAGAGAGTTTGAGCGGCTCTGCACGACCGTTGCGAATGCGTATATCCAACCCCTGATGGCGACGTATTTGGCTGATTTCGCTGAGACCTTTGCAGCGTTTGGTCTGCGTTGCCCCATTCTCATGATGACCTCTGGTGGCGGGATGACCACTGTTGAAACAGCGCAGCGCTTGCCGATCCGATTGGTTGAAAGCGGCCCCTCTGGCGGCGCGGTCCTCGCGGCACGGGTCGCGGCACGCACGGGCCTTGATCGTGTCTTGTCTCTCGACATTGGCGGCACAACAGCAAAGCTCTGCCTGATTGATGACTATACCCCGCAGATGTCGCGAAATTTTGAGATTGCGCGAGCGGCACGCTTCATCAAGGGCAGTGGGATGCCAGTTCGTATCCCTGTCGTAGAGATGATCGAAATCGGTGCGGGTGGCGGCTCGATTGCCGCCATTGACTCGCTGGATCGTATCACTGTCGGTCCGCGGAGTGCGGGGTCAGAGCCGGGGCCAGCCGCCTTTGCGCGCGGCGGCACGGATGCGACCGTGACCGATGCAGATGTTGCACTGGGGTATATCGACCCGGCTCATTTTGCTGAAGGCCGTCTGAAAATCGACATCGACGCGGCGCAAGCGGCGCTTGCCCATTCGGTCGGGGATGCACTCGACCTTTCACCAGTGCAGGCAGCACATGGGGTCAGCCAGATCGTCGATGAAAGCATGGCCAGCGCAGGACGGATGCACGCCGTCGAGTCAGGAAAAGAGCTTGGCACCCGCACCATGATTGCCTTTGGCGGAAATGGTCCTTTGCACGCTACCCGCGTTGCGCGACGTGCAGGCATTCGGCGTATTTTAGTGCCACTCGATCCGGGTGTTGGCTCTGCCGTGGGCTTTCTTGATGCGCCGGTGTCGTTCGAACTGGTCCGCAGCCGCTATGCGCGTCTTGATACGTTGGATGTGGACGCGATCAACGCGCTGTTTGATGCGATGGTTCACGACGCAATGTCCGTGGTCCGCAGCGGTGCACCTGCAAGTGATCTCACAACCGAACGCAAGGCATTCATGCGCTATCACGGCCAAGGCCACGAGATTGAGATTGTCCTACCGGATCGTGCTTTGACCAAAGGCGATACGAGTATTTTGCAACAGGCATTCGAAACGGCCTATAGCGCACAGTTCTCACGGCCCGTTCCGGGCATGAGCATTGAAATTCTGAACTGGTCCGTCCTCGTCTCGACCACAGAGCTGCCCGCGCGACAGCAACCCATCTCGACAAAGCGGCAAGTCGTACAAATCAGCGAAACCCGACGCATCCAATGCGACTTGACGGGGCAGCCTATCGACGCGGCGGTGATATTGCGTGGTGACTTGCGCCCCGGCGACCAGATCAACGGACCAGCCTTGGTTGTCGAGCCGCAGACAACAACATTGGTCAGCACGGGCTTTCAGCTATCGGTCGATGGCTTTTTGAATCTTGTGCTTGAACGAAACGGAGGGCAGGCATGACCCATGATCCTACCATGCTACAGGTGATGTGGAACCGGCTGCTCTCCGTGGTTGAGGAGCAAAGTCAGGCGCTCATCCGCGCGGCCTTCAGCCCCATCGTTCGGGAGTGCGGCGATATATCTGCGGGTATCTTTGATCTCAAGGGCCGGATGCTCGCCCAAGCCGTGACCGGAACACCGGGGCATATCAACACAATGGCCGAAGCGGTCAAATCTCTGCTGGCGCTGTTCTCTCCAGACGAGATGAAGCCGGGCGACATCTACGTCACGAACGACCCGTGGATCGCTTCAGGACATTTGAATGACTTTCTTTTGCTAATGCCAACCTTCCACAAGGGCCGCGTGATCGGATTTACATCCTGCACCTCGCACCTTGTCGATCTGGGCGGTAAAGGCATGGGGCCAGAGGGTACTGATATTTTTGATGAGGGCCTTCGCGTTCCTCCCTGCAAGCTGCTCGATGCAGGAGAAATCAACGCGCTGCTGATCGACATCGTCAAAGCCAATTCACGCGAACCGATTGCCAACGAAGGCGACATCTACGCGCTGATCGCCTGTTGCGAGACGGGCAGCGCACGGTTGGCGGAGATGATGGAAGAGTTCTCACTCGATCATCTCGACGCATTGGCGGACCACATCATTGAGACCTCTCGGCGCGGGACATTGGCAGCAATTGCCGAGGTTCCAGCGGGTACGTATCGCAATCGGTTGATGGTCGATGGGTATGAGAAAGAGATTGAACTCGTCGCCACGCTTACCGTCGAAGCGGACGGTATGACTCTCGATTTCGAGGGCACATCGGGCTGTTCGCGCTACGGTATCAACGTGCCGCTCAACTATGCCACGGCGTATTCCGTCTTTGCAATCCGCTGCATTGTCGGTTCGGAAATTCCAAACAATGCGGGGTCGCTCGATCCGTTTCGGGTGATTGGGCCAAAAGGCTGCATTCTCAATGCACAACCTCCCGCGCCTGTGGCTATGCGGCATACATTGGGGCAGATGACACCGGACCTCGTATTCGGCTGTTTGCATCAGGCCGTGCCGAATCGCGTGCCCGCCGAGGGGGCCTCCGCAATGTACGACTTGCCGCTCCGCAGCGCCCCAGAGGTCGCACGGGGCGGGGGCGAGGCGTTTGCCATCGAATTTGTGCACAATGGCGGCACCGGAGCACGCCCGACTAAGGACGGTCTCTCGGCGACTGCCTACCCCAGCGGGGTGCTTGGTTCGCAGGTCGAGATCAGCGAGAATGTCGCCCCCGTCTTAATCAAACGCAGAGAGCTACGCCCGAACAGCGGAGGCGCGGGGCGGATGCGAGGCGGGCTAGGGCAGCGGATCGAAGTTGAATCCGCCAACGACAACCCTTTCCTTCTGTTCCTGTCTGTCGAGCGGGTGAAGCATCCTGCGAAGGGCCGCGATGGCGGACACGCCGGAATGCCCGGACGTATTCGTATCGGTGACGGTCCAGACTTGCCCAGCAAAGGAGAAGTCCGCGTAGAGGCGGGCGAAACACTCATTTTCGAGACCCCCGGCGGGGGCGGTTTCGGGTCGCCAACTGAACGCGCGCAAGAGGCCGTTGTGCGCGATGTCGAAGACGGCATTGTCAGCGCACAAGTCGCAGAAGAAATTTACGGGGAAAAAGGCTCATGAAACCCGTTCCTCACGTTGCCGCGCTCGCGCCGTATGCTCTCGCGGACTTGCCGCCCGAAATGACGTCACTGGCCCAGAACGAGAGCCTGCGACCACCAAGCCCTCATGCGCTCGTCGCCGCTCACACTGCACTGACAGACCTCCATATTTACCCCGATCCAGATTGGACAAAGCTTCGAAGCGCGATTGCCGAAGTCCATCGGCTCTCGCCGCAAACCATCCTCTGCGGTGCTGGGTCGATGGAGCTGATCGGCGCGCTGTCGACGGCGTATCTTGGACCGACGGATCGGATGTTAACGACGGATTATGCGTATCTCTATTTTCGCACAGCGACGCAGCTTTCCGGCGCTGAGTTCGATCTTGCCGCAGAAACTGATTTTACGGTTGACGTAGATGCGCTGTTGATCGCCGTGCGCCCAGAAACAAAAATCGTCTTTGTGGCAAACCCCGGCAACCCGACAGGAACCTATCTGGAGGCCGATGCTCTTCGCCGGTTACGGGACGGTTTGCGCGAGGACATCATTTTAGTGATCGACGAAGCCTATGGCGAGTTTGCGGACAGACCCGATACGGGGCTTTTTGATCTTACCGAAGCGAGTAATACCATCGTCCTGCGAACGGTGTCCAAAGCCTATGGATGCGCTGGCTTGCGGGCGGGGTGGGGGATGTTTCCGGCGGCAATCGCGGTCGAAATGCGAAAAGTTTTAAACCCAAATAATGTCAGCGTTGTTTCGCAGGCGGTCGCCGCCGCCGCAATGCGAGATCAAGCCTATATGAAAGAAACCGTCCACATCACCGCTGATTTGCGCGATCGTTTTACCGCGAGGTTGCGGCGGGCGGGCCTCATTGTGCCGGACAGCCGGACAAATTTTACCCTCATCGCGTTCCCATCGCCGCAGGCCGCGCAAGCGGCGGACGACGCTTTGCGCGCAGAGGGGATCGTGATGCGCGGCATGGGGGGATATGGTTTACCGCATTGTTTGCGCGCGACCATCGGCGATGCAGAGGTAATGGAGCGGGCCGCACAATGCCTCGAAAAATGAGGAGACACGAGATGATTTCTTCGACGCGCGGTGTTGCGACAATCGGTGTATTGGTGCCGTTTACCAACCGGAACCTTGAGCCGGACATAACCTTGATGGCCCCGCCGGGAATCTCGGTCCATGCCGCCAGACTGGGCGCGTATGATGTGGATGAAATTCCAGACGCCGAACAGATGGCGGGCCTTGGTGCGGCGGATATGGACGAACCCCTGCGCTTGATTGGCGGCGTGCGGCCTAATGTTGTGCTTTACGGATGCACGTCCGCAACGCTGTCGCATGGTGTTGCCTTTGACAAAGAACTGAGCGCGAAGGTCGAGGCGGATAGCGGGGCAAAAACAATCACTGCGGCTGGGGCTTTAGTCTATGGGTTGACACAGCTCGGTGCAAAAAAGATCGCTTTCGCCTCGCCTTATGTGAAATCGCTCAATGATCTTGCGATTGATTTCCTGTTCGAAAGTGGATTTGAAACCGTGTCGCGCGCCGATTATCCCGTGTCCCTCGGCAATTACGGGCAAGGTGAGTTAGTTCCTGACGAGGTTTTCGAATTGGCGATGAAAGCCGATAGTGATCAGGCCGATGCGCTGATCTTGTCCTGTACCGATATGCGAAGCGTCGAGACGATTGAACGGCTTGAAGCTCAGATTGGCAAACCTGTAGTGACATCTAACCAAGCAATGATGCGGGCGACACTGGACGCGCTTGGTATACCGAGTCCGCACACAAATTTCGGACGTCTTCTTTCGGCAAGGGCAAGCTCATGAGCGGGCGGCGTAAACGGCGCACAGCGTCACCGCGGGACCGCGAAAGTAGCGCAGGAAAAATTCCGCAGCTTCCTTGGCGACAACCGCGTAACCCGTACTCACCGATGCAAATCCTCTCGGAAGATCAAGTCGAGGCCATCCATCAGGCTTCGCTGCGGATCTTGAGCGAGCTTGGAATTGAACTCATGAGCGCCGAAGCACGCGACCTGTTTTCAGCGGCGGGCGCTGAGGTTGATGAGGCCACGCAGATCGTGCGGCTTGATCCGGCACTCATCGAAAACCTTATCTCGACGGCCCCATCCGAATTTACGCTCACCTCGCGCAACCCGGATAAGAGATTGATTTTCGGGGGCAATCACATGGCCTTTGGCCTCGTTGCAGGGCCACCCTCTGTTCATGACTGCATTAATGGGCGACGCAGCGGGAACCTCAAGGATTACGAGACCTTCACGCGCCTTGCTCATCACTTCAACGCTATTCATATCATCGGCAATCAGGTCTGTGCGCCCGTTGAGCTGCCTGCCAATACGCGCCACCTCGATACCTATCAGGCCAATATTTGCCTGTCAGATCTATGCTTTCATGCGACAGCGATTGGTGCGGGAAGGGCCATTGATGCCATCGAAATGCAAGCGATTGCACGAGGCATCTCAGTCGAAGATATGGCCAATGACCCCGGTGTGACAACGATCATATCGGTCAATTCACCGCGCAAGTTTGATGACACAATGGCCGAGGGTCTCATGGCGATGTCACGGCGAGGCCAACCCGTTGCTGTTACGCCATTTACATTGATGGGGGCGATGACACCTGTGACGCTCGCTGGCGCATTGGCACAGCAAAATGCCGAAGCCTTGTTCGGTATCGCGTTGACCCAGCTCGTGCGAAAGGGTGCCCCGGTTTTCTACGGCTCTTACACATCTAACGTCGATATGCGCTCGGGTGCGCCCGCTTTTGGCACGCCAGAAAACACCAAGGCGAATATCGCCAGCGGACAACTCGCACGGCGCTATAGTTTGCCGTATCGAGCCAGCCCGACAAATGCGTCCAATGCGGCGGATGCACAAGCGACCTACGAAACTCAAATGGCGCTCTGGGGCTGTACGCTCGGCCATGCAAACCTGCATTATCATGCAGCGGGATGGATGGAGGGTGGCCTTTGCGCGTCCCTGGAAAAGCTCGTTCTCGATGTAGAGATGCTCCAGCATATGACGGCGTTTCTCGACCCCATCGTCATTGACGACGACACCCTTGCCTTCGAGGCGATGGAGGACGTTCCCGTCGGCGGTCATTTCTTTGGCACACCGCATACGCTGGAACGTTATGAGACGGCCTTCTATCAACCGATGGTCTCGGATTGGCAGAACTATGAGGCATGGGAACTCGCGGGATCAAAAACTGCCACTGACCGCGCGACGCTCTTGTGGCAAAAAGCGCTAGACGAATATGAGGAGCCTACTCTCGAACAGGATCGAACAGAAGCGCTTGACGCCTATATTGCCAAGCGCAAAGAGGCGATTGGAACTGGCGAACCTTAAAACAGACGTGAGGTTCGCTTAAACGTTCGATCCCCGTATCGCGTCAATCACCGCTTCTGTGACCTCGCGCGTTGTGGCGGAGCCGCCGACATCGGCAGTCATAATTCCTTGCGCGCAGACATCCTCGATAGCCTTCATCAAGCGCGCCGCTGCGTCTGCTTCGCCGAGATGATCGAGCATTTGCACCGCTGTCCAAAATGACGCGATAGGATTGGCAACGCCTTTTCCTGTGATATCAAAGGCTGATCCGTGAATGGGTTCAAACATCGACGGAAACCGGCGCTGAGGGTCGATGTTCGCGGTGGGCGCGACACCCAAACTTCCCGCCAAAGCGCCAGCTAAATCGGACAGCACGTCGGCATGTAGGTTCGTTGCGACAATGGTATCGAGTGACCGTGGCTCCAGTGTCATTCGCACGGTCATCGCATCGACCAGCATCTTGTCCCATGCCACATCTGAAAAATCTTCAGCGACTTCGGCGGCGATTTCGTCCCACATGACCATGCCATGTCGCTGGGCATTGGACTTGGTGACGACCGTCAGCAGTTTGCGTGGACGCGCGCGCGCGATTTCGAACGCATAGCGGATCACCCGCTCAACACCAACACGGGTAAAGACAGATACCTCTGTCGCGACTTCCTCTGGCAAGCCCCGATGTACGCGGCCCCCGGCACCGGAATACTCGCCTTCTGAGTTTTCCCGAATGATCACCCAATCCAAATCACCTGGCCTGACATCGCGCAAAGGCGCTTTAATCCCCGGCAGAATGCGTGTCGGGCGGACATTGGCATATTGATCGAAGCCCTGACAGATCGGCAAACGCAATCCCCACAGGGTAATATGATCCGGCACATCGGATGCCCCCACCGCACCAAAGTAGATGGCATCAAAGGCTTTCAGCGTTGCCAGCCCGTCTTCAGGCATCATGTCGCCGGTTCGCTTGTAACGCTCTGATCCCCAATCGAAGTTCGTGACATCAAACGTCAAGTCGCCTTGCCGCTGCGCGAGTGCCTCTAGCACGTCAAGCCCCGCGCCGATCACTTCAACGCCGATACCGTCGGCCGGGATTGCCGCAATCTTGTGGGTTCGCATTATTTCGCAGCCTTGCGCGCCGAAGCACCTTGCAAGGCATTCCAGACTTTCGCGGGCGATACCGGCATATCAATTTCCTTGATCCCAAAGGGACGCAAGGCATCCAGCACAGCGATCACCGTGCAGCCTGCCGCGCCAACGGTTCCAGCCTCGCCGCATCCTTTCGCGCCAAGGGGATTTGTCGTGCAGAAGGTTGGCCGAAAATCAACGTCAATCTCCGGCAAGTCATAGGCGCGCGGCATTTGGTAATCCATGTAGGAACCGGTCAACGGTTGCCCAGTTTCAGGATCATAGATTGCCGCTTCATGCAGCGCCTCGCCGACCCCTTGTGCAACGCCGCCCCGGATTTGGCCAATCGCGAGCATTGGATTAAGCAGCGTGCCAAAATCATCAACCACGGTGTATTTCGTCAGCTCAACGACCCCGGTCTCTGGCGCGATTTCGACTTCGCAAATATGGCATCCATTCGGGTAAGAACCACTGCCTCCACCGACCTTCGCCTCGCCGGTCAGCGTCTCGCCTTCTAGCCGTGCAACGGCGGAAAAGAGACTTGCGGTCTTGTCGGTGCCAACCACTCGGAACTGTCCGCCTTCATCAGGTTCGAACTCCAAATCGGCTTCGGCGACTTCTAATTCTTCAGCGGCACCGGGACGGGCAAGTCGGATTACCTCGTCAGAGGCGGCGAAGAAACTCTTGCTCGCCATGATCACCGACCGCGAGCCGCCTGTGCCTCCGCCTTGAGGCAGACTGTCGGAGTCGCCCGCGCGCCATTCGATACACTCATAAGGCACGCCGAGCTTTGCATGGACTAGTTGCGGGAACGCGGTTTCGTGGCCTTGGCCGGTCGATTGCGTTCCGACCTCCACGCGCACACGGTCGGGTTGGCCATCCTTTGCCGGGAAGACTTCGATCCGCGCAGTTTCCTCCGGCGCACCGCCCGTGCGCTCCATATAGGAGACAATGCCCAGCCCCTTCAACTTGCCTCGCGTTTCAGCTTCAGCACGGCGGGCGGCAAAGCCTTTCGCATCGGCGCGGTCGAGCGTCGCTTCGAGGATGCCTGGAAAATCGCCGCTGTCGAACGGGATGCCCAGCGCGGTTGTCCAGGGCATCATGTCCTTGGTGGCCAGGTTACGGCGGCGGATTTCATCTTGCGCGATACCAAGGTCTGCGCCGACACGATCAATCAGTCGCTCCATGATATAATTCTGCTCAGGCCGTCCCGCCCCGCGATAGGCATCGGTGGGCGTCGTATTGGTATAGACGCCTTGCACACGGTTATAGATCGTCGGGATGTTGTAGACCGTAGGTGCGAGATCGCCGCAAAACGACGTATGACAAGATGGCCCGGCACGCGACGGGTACGCGCCGAGGTTTGAAATCGAACTCAATCGCATGGCGCGAATTTTTCCATCCGCATCACACGCTGCCTCAGCATACGTGGTCAGATCACGGCCCTGCAAGTCACTGAGGAAGGACTCCGACCTGTCGGCGGTCCATTTGACAGGGCGGCCTAGATCACGCGCGGCGGCACAGGTCAGACCGTATTCTGGGTGCAGCATGAGCTTCATGCCAAACCCGCCTCCGACATCGGGCACCCGCACGCGCAACTGCTGTGGCTCGACACCTAGCACATTCGCAATTTGCCCGCGCATCGTGTGAGAGCCCTGAGTAGAGCACCAGATATCCCAGCGCCCATCCACATAATTTGCGCTGATCGCACGCGGCTCCATTGCATTTACAATGATACGGGTATTTTCCATCCGCACGCGCGAGACATGCTCTGCGCTCGCAAAGGCCGCGTCAGTAGCCTCTTCATCTCCAATGGCCCAGTCATATGCGCGGTTGCTGGGAACTTCGTCATGTAATTGAGGTGCGCCCGCGTCCAGTGCGGCCTCGCCATCCACAACGACCGGCAGTTCTTTGAAATCAGCCATAATCAAATCATTGGCGTCACTCGCGGCGCGGAGGTTTTCGGCCACGATAAAGGCGATCGGTTGCCCGACAAACTGCACAGTATCTCGTGCGAGATGAGGTAAGCTGGGATATGCTCCGGGCGACCCATCTGCATTTTTCACGGGCATTTGCGTGGCCAGATCGTTCAAACCCGCAATCGCCGCGTCAGCAGCGGTATAGACGGCAATCACCCCCGGCAAGGCGCTCGCGGACGCGACGTCCAGATTGCTCACCCGCGCATGGGCATATGGCGAGCGGAACACCATCCCATAGAGTTGACCAGGCAGCGTGATGTCATCCACATATTTACCGTCACCCCGCAATAATCTTGGATCTTCCACACGGGAGACGGATTGGCCAATGCCGAATTTCATGGAATGTCTCCTACAAGAACCAAAAAGTAACCGCCGCCGAGGCGCTGGCACCACAGATTAAATGCTAGGGGCGAACGCAGTCGTTTCAACCAGCTTAAGTATCTAGATGGACGCGTCTCTCTCCTGATTGCAGTCAGTTTTGTGGTGTGATTGTTGTGCGTGAGTTAAAGGACACGATAACCCGATCCGTGTCACCGACATAGGGCAGGGCGCTGTGCAACAGGTAAGATGGAAAGATCACCATCCGGCCCGCCATTGGCTGAATGTCTAGATAACCGCGGCCCAAGTACTGATTGCCATAATCGCGAACGATGCCACCGCTGCTTATGGGGGCATAGAAGCGATTGATGCCGTTTCCGGCGACGTTATTTCCGCCTGCTTTCACCTCTTGGGCATCGCCAGCGACGACGTAGTAAATTCCACACCATGAGCAATTCCCGTGGGTATGTGCGTCGTGAAAACCGCCTTTGTTGGTGACGTGAAACCAGCTTTCCGTGAATTCTGTTTTCAGGCGGCTCGGGGGTACTTCGTCCCCGTTGACTTTGCTGACAGCGGCCCGGACACAATTCGCAATCCAATCTCTCAGGGCGAGCATGTCGGCGTCATGCGAGGTGTTAAACAGGTTCAACGGGCTTTCGACGAGACCGCTTGCCGGTTTTGCTGATTTCGCAATCCCACTTGCGATTGGCTCATCGTACCCAGCCGCCAATTCATTGATATGCGAGACAATCCCCGGTGCATGTTTCGCGTGATCACCCCATTCGCACATGAACAGATGGCAGGGCCAAGCTTCATTGATGGCGATCGTGGTCTTCTGGCTCTGCATTTGTCCCTCCGCTCTTTGCTTATGAACCCCTAACTATGCACGTTTGAAGGTGCAAGCCTTCACCATCTTTCATATTTCGAAACGGTCACACCGTCCGCACGTGTGGGCTGAGACGAAGGATGGTGAACAATAGGTTTCGTGGAACGAGTCCTGCATCGCAGTCACTTAAGAGATAAGAAGCACAGCTTTGGCGACGGATTTGCCGAAGTATAACGTTGAAGGCGAGGAGAGACTAAGCCGGGACCGAGGGCAGCGAGACCCAAGCAATTGCCTCAAGGCTGTCGTGATGGCGTCTAAACACCGGTTTAAACGCAGGCAACGAAGGGATCAGACAGGAGGTGCGTTATGGCGACGCTCAGGCTCGCCGCTAAAGGCAGAATTCCGAGGCTTTACGACCCTGAACTGGGTACGTCGGCCCCTGAGTTTACCGCCGCCGCCGCACGCGCCGCTGCCCCTGCTCTGCGTAAATCACAGCCTCTTGTTGTCATGGTTCATGGCTATAAATTCGACCCTTACGACAGTGAGTGCGAAAACCCTCATGATTTCCTGTTCCACTATGATCCGGAGCGTGTCGCTTCGGACCGTTGGAAACGACCAGCGAGCTGGCCGCACGGTCTGGGCTTTAGAGAAACTGACTCTTACGGTGTAAGCGGTTTATGTGTCGCATTCTCTTGGTCTAGCAGGCCACGACAGCGAATGGGCGCGTTTTGCCAAGCCTATCAAGAAGCCGCGGAGGCGGGCCGCGCGCTGCTGCGGACTTTGGAAATTTTGGCTGAAGCGCATCCATACCGCGACATTGATATTTTTGTTCACAGCCTTGGTGCGCGGGTCGCTTTAACGGCGCTGCGCGTTGCCGCAAAACGAGGGCAGCCTGAGCTGTTGGCGCGGATTGGCAAAGTTTTGCTGCTCGGACCTGCTGAACTCGTCAGCGTAGCACGCGACACAATGGAAGCAATTGAACGAGCTGCCCCAGCACGGCGTCCGCAAGTTTACAGCGTCGTTGCACGCGAGAATGACTTCTTCGATGTCTTGGTCGAGCGTTTCGCACCTAAAATTGAGGGCGTTACGCCAATTTGTGTCGGCTCGCATGGGATGGGCGAAGATTTTGATGGTTGGCTTGATTTGCAACTCGACAGTCCGGCTTTGAAAGACTGGCTATCGATGCGCGGCGTTGAGATTGGCGGAGGCCCACCGCGCCGAGTCTGTCACTGGGGTGTTTATAACCGCCCCGGCGCGCTGGACTTTTACGCTGACATCCTGCGAAACCGCGACCGCTGGTCGATTGAAGCGATGCGCGCGGCGGGTGTTCCAACTGAGCAAGAACAGCGTTGGGCCCGCATCCCAATGCCACGCCTCTTTCCGCGCCGTAAGAACGAGGCAGTCGCGCCGGGTAATGTGGCCGTCGGATGAGCTGCGTCCGTTAACGCGGATTGTCCCGTCGGAACTCGACGAGTTCAAACTTACCTGTTCAGTCCGATATGGATATTGCGCTTACGCGCTGGCACGGGTTGCGGTTGAAGACCGATACCGTTGACTCAGGCGATTCCGATCAAAGCGAGGCCGATGAGCATTGAACAAACGATCATCCAAGATAACGCTTCTTGCATTGGTGCAGTCCCGACGTTTACGAATTCGTAATTATCGTTGAGGAAAAATTGAAACGTAGTCAATAAATATAAAATAAAACATAGTAAAATTAACCTATTAACGCTGTACATTGTAAAATAAACTTAAGTAAATTTGACGTAAGATTGATTTTAATGTTCAATTTTTACGTAATTTATTTGAATGATGGTTAAGCTAAATAGTAGATGTGCATGTTTTCTTGAGAAGATGGTAGGCTGATAGGGGACGGATCTTGCCTCGGACAACGGCAAGACGTGCCATTGCATCGAATTTTCTGCGCAAATATCCTTGATGCAGCGCAGCATTTCGGGCATGGGGGCGCTTCCCCTCCCGTCATGACTCCGGAGCTTACCCGATGGACCTGCGTAACATCGCGATCATCGCCCACGTTGACCACGGCAAAACG
>CAZJWF010000053.1:0-22364 GCA_964549375.1 uncultured Neomegalonema sp. | reverse complement strand
TGTCTGCCGGAATATCCTTGTCGGCATCGCGTGTTCCCGATGGGCGGGTATTGTTATGTCCACGCAGTTGGGAGCGAAACTCTTGCTTGTGAGAGAAGCTCCGTCACAGGGTCCGAGCGGTCGATGATTTGATCCGTCTGAGTGGAATAGAAGATTCAATCGAGGCGCTGCCGTGGACTTTGGTTAAACGCCCCGTGAGGAACTGTTCGAATTCGGCGAGGTTCGACGTCGCGACGCGCAGCAAGTAATCCCGACTTCCAGTCATCAGCCAGCAATCGACGATTTCTGGAAAGATGCCAACCGCACGTTCAAAGCTCGCCAGCGCATCCTCCACCTGATTGTCGAGTCGCACGGAAACGAAAACCATCACGCCGAACCCCACCCAGCCTCGTCGCACAAGGCGGAATAGCCGAGGATAACGCCGGCTTCTTCCAGTGCGCGCACGCGGCGGGCGACGGGCGTTGGGCTTAACCCGACCTTGGCACTGAGATCCTGAATTGATTGACGCCCGTTTTGTTGAAGCGCCAGAAGGATTCGACCGTCAATTTCAACCATATTGGTGATTATCGCTAAACAATTCCAAATCGCATCTGATCATCGTCAATTTACTGGCAATTCATGGCGTAAATTGCCGCCAACCGCCTCGCCCTACCTTCGCGCAAAATGACGGAGGGTACTATGGCGCATGATGATGATTTCGATCTTGAGCTGGAAGCGTGGCTCGACTCACTCGAATCCGTCATCTCCCATCATGATGAGAATCGAACGGTAAAAATCTTGGCCGCGCTGGAGCGCCGAGCCGAAGAGTTGGGCGTCAAGCATAGTCCGCTGCCTTACACCGCCTAGATTACGCAACCTAGAGCAAAAGGGCGTCATTCGCGGGTATAGTGTCGATGTGGATGTCAAGGCTTACGGGCTGCCGGTCACGGTCTTTGTTCGGATCACCCTCAATGAGCATACGGGGACTGCTGTCTCGAAATTCGCGGTGGCGATTCACGAGATCCCCGAGGTGCTTGAATGTTAT
Organism: uncultured Neomegalonema sp.; assembly: GCA_964549375.1. Taxonomy (GTDB): domain Bacteria; phylum Pseudomonadota; class Alphaproteobacteria; order Rhodobacterales; family Rhodobacteraceae; genus JAHDDY01. Next base: position 21,340 of record CAZJWF010000053.1, on the reverse strand, counting down.
GTCATGACCGGGGCGTCAGATTACTTTTCCGTGTCGTTGCCGAGGATTTGGACGATTATGAACGCTTTATTCGGGAACGACTGCACACGATTGAGTGCATCAATTCAATTTGATACGAGCTTCGTCTACGGCGTCGTCAAGAAAGCGCATGTCTATCCTGACATTCAAGACTAACGCGAGGCGCGTCTGGCGACACTGCATCGTGCCATCTTCCCGTCATTAGGCTCGGATCACTCGCCCGTTTCGGTCAACACCCAACCTGGATTCGCGTCGCCCAATTTGCGTTCAAACGTCCACAGATCGTTCATCCGGCGCACAAAGGACGGATCACCGTCAACGACTTCGCCTTCAGCATTGCGAACTGCAACAATCATTTCCGCATCAAAGCGCACATCCATTTCGAGCATTTTAGCGCTCTCATCTAGTCGTGCCCCTTCGATTGTCGCGCTCCGCAGACCGACGAAGCGAGCATCAACGGACAGATTGTTCGCCGCACGCTCATCAATCACGCCTGCAAAGCTGTCGAAGACATCATCAGATAGCAGCGGACGCAGCGCCGGTTTATCCCCAGCTTCAAAGCCCATCAGGATCATTTCGTAGGCGGCACGGGACCCCTCAATAAAGCGTTCCGCATCAAACGTGGGCTCATGCGTTTTCGCTGCAACCAGCGTTTCGCCAATCGGTCCATCTAGGTCGACCAGTGCAGCGATGTCGGCGTGCTGCGTGGCTGGATCCATCTGTTCGGCGCCGGGAAAGGGAATCACCGTGTCCGTATTCGATTCGCCGCCATTCGGCGCAGAACCGGTAGGACCGAAGTAATCGCTGGGGTTTTCATGCCCCGTCCGACGTCCCAAAACATCTCGTAATCTCAGGAAGAGAAAACCTGCAACAGCCGCCAGGATGATAATTTCGATCATTGCGCCGCTCATTGCCCACCAAGTTCCAAAAATTGACCCGCGTTATCGGACTCCAAGCCCGACGAAGATTCATAGAGTATGCATCTGAGACATGAATATAGGGCTTATCCCGACAAAGCGATAGGGTTTGACGGAAATCCCGCTTCAGCGACCGTGTTGCACGCCTTTGTGTACCATGTTAGCCGTCCGGCAACCAGACATCCAGAAGGAAAGCGTCCGCATGTCAGACGAACAAGCGCCAGCCGCCGCCGCTGCGACAGCAAAACCAGCGCCTAAACTTAACATTCGCGCTCAACTCACTCGAAACCTTACGTTTTCTAATCCAGGAGCGCTCAAGAGTTTTGAAAAAACTCCGACAATTGCGGTCAATATCAACGTCGACGCCAGCAAAAGCGCGGACAACGAAGCTGAGTTCATTGTCGGCGTTCGTATCGAAGCCACGGCAAAGAGCGAAGAAGATCCCGTATATTCCCTTGCTCTCGACTATGCGGGCCTTTTCTCCATCGCCAATGTCGATCCAAAAATGCTGGAGCCGGTTCTTCTGGTTGAGTGCCCGCGCCTTCTATTCCCGTTCGCCCGTCGCATCATCGCCGATGTGACCCGCGATGGCGGATACCAGCCGATGATGCTTGATCCAGTGGATTTTGTGGCCCTCTATCGCCGCGAACTCGAACGTCGCCAACAAGCCCAGGGATCTGGCGCTACGGTCAATTAAACCGGGTAAACTCTCATTGTACGACGGGGATCAGGCTTTGCTCGAAGACTGATTCCGCAGGGTATAGTTTCGGAAGCGTTTAGTCTTTGCGCTCTGGCATCGTCGCCTTGGGCACAATCAGTTCGATGCAAAACTCTTCGTCGGTGTGGCAACGTTCAATCCGTCCACGAAGTTGCCGCGCAAATCCGTCGATGAGTTGTTGCCCGATTCCCCGCTGTCCCCCTTGTTGGAGTGGTGGCGGCTGCAAGGACAGACTATTGGCGATGCGAAACCGCAGTATGTCATCCATATCCTTCAACTGAATTTCTAACCGTCCCCGATCAACGTGGCTCAGGCTGTGTTTAAAGGTATTGACGATAGCCTCGGTTGCAAACAGCACAAAAGGAACCGCGCTGTCTGGCGTTGCGGTCACGGGATCGAGTTCAATGTTCAGCGTGACCGAGGTTCGGTTTCGCGCACTGCCGTCTATCAAATTGCGCGCGATTTCTGCGATCATCAGATCGAGCCGCACCGCATTCGTGTTTTCGGATTCGTAGATTTTCTGGTGAACTAGCGCGAGACCTTGAATACGCTCCTGCAAGCGCTCCAATCCAGCTCTCTCACGTTCGCCGTCTGCATCACGAATTTGCAGACTCATGAGGCTGGTGATCAGTTGCAGGTTATTTTTAACCCGGTGATTGACCTCGCGCAGCAACGTCTCTTTCTCATCCACGGTTTCCAGTAGTGCGTTCTCGCGCGTTTCGATCTCGCGCGCCATTGTGTCAAAGCTTGCACCGAGTTGCGCCAGCTCAGACGGTGCCTCTCTCACCCGTCGCGCTCGTAGTGCCCGGCCACTGCGGCCATACGCCCCGACAAGACGGTCCAGATAGACGATGTGGCGCAGCGCCAGTTGATCAACGGCGAAGTAAGCGACAGCGACCGCAAGCGCCCACATCAACATTGGCAGGCTGATCGTCAACAAATTGCGCCAGCCAAGCCGTGCGGGAACGTGATCATGCGGCCAACTCGAAATCGCAAAAATGTCCTTCTGGAACAGCGGTGCAATTGCGTAGACTCGTTGATCACCAGTTCGGGACCTCAACTCTTGAATCCGGTCATCCTTCAACAATATCGCTCGCAAGGATGCAGCAGACGGCAACCAGTCGAAATCTGTGGCAGGCTTACTCTGTGTGACGCCGACGCCGTTCGCCGTCACAATCGCAAAGCGCGCTTCGGGCGGCAGGTCTTTGGTCCGTGTCACCCATTCCAAGTATTTGCTCGGCAACGACATGCTGAGCATACCGCTCTGGATACCCTTCCGGTACACGGGCTGACGAATGACCAAAACTTGCAAGCCGCTGATCCGTCCTTTTTCCTCCGCTGTCACCGACCGGCGCGGCGATTCCATCAACGAGCGGAACGTTATTTCCTCGCTGAAATCGACAATGGGGACTTCAGGAAATGAACATTCCATCAAACCATCAGCGGGGATATATCCGATGAAAGGAACCGCGCGTTCATTGTCGATGAAGGCATTAAGTACCGCGCGGCAATCGGACGGTGCTCCATCAAGATTTAGCTGAGACGCCAGCGCTGATAGTTGGCCGAACGCTTCAAGGATTTCGCCTTGTTCTCTTTGGCTCGCCTCCACCGCTCCCAGTGTCACAGCTTCGCGTTGCAGCTTTTTTGTGACCGTATAGTTTTCGGTCCCCTGAGCTACCGCAAACACACCGACCGGCAACATCGCAATTGCCAACAAAATGGCGACCTGTACGCGCAAACTCAGACGGCGCAGTACGTGTTCCACCGATGGAAAGAAGGCCCGTAAACGGTGTAGCCAGCTCACCTAAGTCCCGTCACACGGCTTGACCCTAGAACCGCGAGCATCTCCCCCTCGGTTCCTGCTCCAGCGCCATCCTCATCGTCTTCGCGAAGCAATTCAGTCAGACGCGCCCGCGCGCGATTGACTCGGCTTTTCACTGTTCCAACGGCACAGCCACACACGGCTGCAGCCTCTTCATAAGAAAATCCGGATGCCCCGACGAGTGTCAGCGCTTCACGTTGATCCGGGGGCAGCGTGGCGAACGCTTTGCCGAAATCTTTCAGATCAAGGATGCCATGCTGTGTCGGCTTGTCAGGAACCTGTGCTGCATAGCGTCCATCTACATCTTCAACCTCGCGCCGATGCTTTCTGATCTCCGAATAAAAAGTGTTCCGCAGAATCGTGAACAACCAGGCCCGCATGTTGGTCCCTTCTTTAAAGCTGTCCAGATTGCTCCAGGCTTTCAGGATCGTCTCTTGCACCAAATCATCGGCGCGAGTCGGATCATGCACCAAACTGCGAGCAAAGGCGCGAAGATTGCTTGTTTGAGCAATCAGGTCATCTTCGAGACTCATGAACTCTTTTCCGATTTCAGCTTCGCGAGCAGGTCATGAAACCTGTCGGGCAGCGGTTCCTCGGCAACCTCATTGTAAACTTGTTTGAGAGCCTTCGAAATTCGGTCTTTGCTTTTCCCGGAAACCGGCGGCGTGAAATCCGGCTCTGCGCCGTCTATATCAGAGTCCCTCGCCATCCCGTCCTCAAAGTCGTAGAATTGCCTAATGGAACCAAACGCAGGCACATCGCGTTTGGTTCCATAATATGTCTACAACGTCGAGACTTAGGATCGTAGAAAAGTTATGAGTGACGCTCGTCCAGTCGAAAATTCCCAAATTGACATCCACGGCGCCATTCAACGGCATCTTCCGTATTTACGGCGGTTTGCGCGGGCGTTGACCGGCTCGCAAGACCGGGGAGATGCCTTTGCTGCCGAAACTCTCGAAGCCATCATCGAAAAACGCGAAACCTTTGACGCCGGATATCCCGAAAAAGTCGCGCTGTACCGGGTGTTTTATTCGATCTGGTCCAACAGTGATGCGATATGCGGTACTGCACCCACTAACGGGACTGATGTTGAGGCGACCGCGCATCGTCGCCTCGCCTCACTGACTGCGCCCTCGCGAGCCGCCTATTTGCTCGGCGCGTTGGAAGACTTTTCGCCCCGCGATACGGCGTCGATCATGAACTTGCCCGACGCCGAAGCCGCGCGTCTTCACGAAAACGCGCTGGCCGAAATCGAAAAACAAATGGCCGCGCGTATTTTGATTATCGAAGACGAGCCGATCATTGCGATGGATATTGAATCAATCGTTGTTGAGCTTGGACATGAAAGTGTCGGTGTCGCCGACACCCGCAATGCAGCGGTAAATATGGCGGAGGCGCATCACCCTGACCTCATCCTCAGCGACATCCAACTTGCCGATGGGTCGTCGGGTGTCGATGCTGCCCACGACATCCTCGCGAAAACTGCGGTGCCGATCATTTTTATCACGGCGTTTCCCGAACGCCTGCTTACCGGCGAGCGACCAGAACCAACCTTTCTGATCACCAAACCATTCAAGCGTAGCGCAGTTCAGGCCGCTGTGTCCCAAGCACTGTTCTTTGGATCAGCCGAGGCGATCACTATCTAGCGCTATTGAGACAAGGATTTCCCCGGCGCAATCGCATCAGATGACGTGACAACGTGAATCAATGCAGGCCGTCCTACGTTGCGGGCACGGTCAAAGGCTGCGGGGAATTCGGAATCATCCGTAACAATCTCACCATGAAAGCCATAAGCTTCCGCGAGCGGAGCAAAGCTGGGGTTTCGCAGCCATGTGCCGCTGACCCGGCCAGGATACTCACGCTCCTGATGCATCCGAATGGTGCCGTACATCCCATTGTCGGCGACGATGACAATCACATTCGCGCCTTCCTGCGCTGCGGTGCCCAATTCTTGGATCGTCATCTGCAAACATCCATCCCCAGCAAAGCATATCACGTCGCGGTCAGGGTATTGTAGCTTCGCGGCAATCGCTGCCGGTAAGCCATATCCCATCGAGCCGGATGTCGGTGCGACCTGTGTTCCGAATCGATGAAACCGAAAAAATCGATGCACCCAGCTCGCATAATTTCCCGCGCCGTTGGTCAGGATCGCGTCTTGGCGTAAGACATCGCGTAAATGCGTGACCACGGCAGCCAGCGTTGCCTCGCCCGGTGCGTCTGGCGGCACTTCGCTCCAATCGAGATAGGATTGGTGGGCGATTTCAGTTTGCTGGGTCCAGCTCACACTCTCCGGCGCATCAATCTCCAGCACACGGCTCAAAAACCCTCCCGGTGTCGCATTGATCGCGAGATTTGGCGCGTAGATCCGGCCCAATTCTTCTGCGCCGGGATGGACATGTATGATCATCTTGTCAGGGTTAGGGATCTTCAGCAGGTCAAACCCTTGCGCGGGATTTTCAGACAACCGACCGCCGAGCAGCAGCAACAGATCGCTGTTTTCAATCCGTTGCCGCAGGGCAGGATTAATGCCTAAACCCACATCTCCTGCATAGCAAAAGTGATTGTGGTCGAATAAATGCTGACGGCGAAAGGAGCAGCCGACCGGCAGCATCCATTTCTCGGCCATCACTCGCAACGCCCGGACGCTTTCGGCATGCCAACGCGACCCGCCGACAATGGCAAAGGGGCGCTTCGCTTGCGACAGCAATGCTTTGAACCAATCCATTTGCGCCGCGCTTGGTGAAGGTTCGGCAACCTCAACACGCCGTGCCACTGGCGCCGTGGTCCGATCCCTGAGCATATCTTCGGGTAAGACAAGCACCACAGGACCGGGCCGTCCGCTCATGGCGACATGCCATGCGCGATTGATGACTTCCGGCAAGCGCGCGGCATCTTCGATCTGCTCGACAAGTTTGGCCATACCGCCAAACATCAGACGATAGTCGACCTCCTGAAACGCATCCCGACCTGTCCAGCCGCGCGAGATTTGGCCCACGAACAAGACCATCGGCGTCGAATCCTGTTGCGCGATATGAACGCCCGCCGAGGCGTTGGTCGCACCTGGGCCGCGCGTCACAAAGCAAACGCCGGGGCGTCCGGTCAGTTTGCCGTCGGCTTCGGCCATCATCGCCGCGCCGCCCTCTTGCCGAGCCACAATGGTTTGTACTTTCGACCCATGCAGGCCATCAAGAACCGCGAGATAACTCTCGCCGGGAATGCAGAAGACGCGCTTCACTCCCTGTTCGACGAGACATTGGACGAGCAGCTCGCCGCCAGTTTGAGTTGTCATTTTACCGCCTCAACCGGCAATCCCGTGCGCCGCCACCCCGGGCCCTTTGAGGAACCAATCATACCGCCATTCACGCTATACACATTGCTATATCCCGCACGTGCCAGTGCCTTGGCAACGATGCCCGAACGAATTCCCGTCCGACAAATCAGAGCCACGGGCGCATTTTTGTCGCCGCCCGTCAGTGCCTCGAACTTTGCGATCAGCTCCGGGTCACGCATCGCGATCAGGTCTGCCCCCTCCGCGACGCCGCTTTCTTCCCATTCAAATCGTTCACGTACATCGACGAGTTTGACCTCTCCCGATTGTCGCTTCGCATGGGCATCGGCGGGTGAGATCAGTTGAACTTCTTCGGCAAAGGCGGGCAGGGCGCTCAATGCCATGACCCCGGCTAGGAACCCTCTTCGGTAGATCATGACAAATTCTCCGCATGGAACGCCACATGATCAGGCATGTAGGTTGAGACGAAGTAATAGCTGTGATCGTAACCGGGGCGCATGTTGATGCTCGCTTTCTGGCCCTTTGTTTGACAAGCATCAATCAAAGCCTCGGTCTTCAACAACTCCAGAAAGTTATCGGCATCACCCTGATCAACCAAAATCTCGCCCGGCCATCCTCGCTCGGCGACCAGTTTGGACGCATCGGTCTCGCCCCAGTTGGCCTCATCTCCCAGATAAGCGCCAAGTTGCTTACGCCCCCAATCCGATCCGTGGGGATGACAGATGGGCGAAAAGGCAGAAACTGATTTGAATTTATCCGGGTTGGTCAACGCGAGGGTCAACGCGCCGTGGCCTCCCATCGAGTGCCCGCTGATCCCGGAACGATCCAAATCGATCTGTGGGAATTTATCTGCGATTAAACCACGAAGTTCGTCCAGAACATAAGACCGCATGTTAAAATTCGGTGCCCACGGTGCCTCAGTCGCGTCAACATAGAAACCAGCCCCCTGACCCAAGTCATAGGCATCGTCATTCGCGATCATCTCGCCACGCGGTGATGTATCGGGATAAATCACCGCAATACCATGTTCAGCCGCCGCGCGCTGTGCCCCAGCCTTTTCCATCGCATTGGCATGGGTACAGGTCAGTCCTGACAGCCACCAAAGCGCCGGCACCGGTCCCGATTTTGCCTGTGGCGGCAGATAGACGGCGAAGGTCATGTCGCATCCGCATACTTCACTTTTATGCGAGTAAACACCCTGCGTTCCATCGAAGCAGACATTCTCAGAAACGGTTTCCATCAGCCACATATCCCTTTTTCAAATCTTTCTGTGATCGTGACTCGACGGAGGAATGAGGGCAACCGTCGATTAGCACGATGATGAAGTTTGGCATTTAGGCCGGACGGACCCCGGCGGTTTTTCCCTGTGCTCACTACACAGTTATGTGAGCGGTTTCACTGCCGAAACCTCTTCCATCGGCATGACGTCCAACATCTCAGCGATGGTCTGCCCCAGAATCGGGTGTCGCCAATGCGGAGCGATTTCCGCCAATGGCTTGAGCACAAACGCGCGGCGATGCATCTGGGGGTGCGGTAGTAACAAACAATCCCGCGGTGTTTCTGGGGGTGCAGCCTCTATGCGCCGCCACATCGTTGCGTTCGGGGCAACGGTTGAACCGCAGGCAATCAGGTCCAGATCGCAAGGCCGCGATGCCCACCGCTGTCCTCCGCGAACCCGTCCCAACATCGTCTCGATTTTGTGACATACCGCGAGCAACGCAGAAGGTGACAACGTGCAGACGACGCGCACTGCGCCATTGACGTAGTCAGGCCCGGAGCCTTCTGGCCAAGCCGGTGAACTCATCCAAGGTGATTGGCTTTCGATTGAGACGCCACGCGATTCCAGTAAGGCGAGTGCCGCCTCCAGTGTTTCTTGCGGCGTGCCTTGTTCAGAATCTTGGTTTGCGCCCATCGCGATCAAAGTGATCGTCTCGCGTTGCGTCATGGGTGCGGCACTCCGACAGTTGATTCTTAATACGGGTGGGTTAGCGTTCACTCATTCATATAACAAATACGACTACATATTCTGGAGTTTTCATGTTCTATCGCGACGACCGCCTGGCCCTGTTTATCGACGGGTCCAACCTCTATTCTGCGGCCAGAGCCCTCGGTTTTGACATCGACTACAAAAAACTCCTGACAGAGTTTGCATCACGCGGAAAACTGGTACGCGCTTTTTATTATACCGCACTTATGGAGAATGAAGAATACTCCCCCATCCGTCCCCTCGTCGATTGGCTGGACTATAACGGCTATTCGTTGGTGACGAAGGCGGCGAAAGAATACACCGATTCTGCGGGACGCCGAAAAGTTAAAGGCAACATGGATATCGAATTGGCGGTTGATGCGATGGAAATCGCACCGCATCTCGATCATCTCGTTATCTTTTCCGGTGATGGTGATTTTCGATCATTGGTCGAAGCCCTGCAACGCAAGGGAAAACGAGTTAGTGTCGTCTCCACGATCCGCTCGCAACCTCCGATGATTGCGGATGAATTACGTCGCCAAGTGGATAACTTCATTGAGATGGAAGACCTGAGCGATGTGATTGGGCGCGCTCCCCGTGCTCGGGGTGAGGGCGAAGAAGATGATGTCCCGCACTTGGACTGACGCGCCTCCAACCTGCCGGAAATGTCCGAGGTTGGTGAAATATCGACGAGACAATAAAAAGACGTATCCGGATTTTCATAATGGGCCGGTGATGACATGGGGCGCAGTCGATGCGCCCCTTTTGATCATCGGGCTTGCACCGGGATTAAAAGGGGCAAACCGAACGGGAAAGCCCTTTACCGGGGATGCCTCGGGCGATCTGCTGTTCGAGTGTCTGATACGGGCAGGGCTGGCATCTGAGCAGGCCGGAGAGATCAAACTTGCGGGCTGTGCGATTACCAATGCGATTGCGTGTGTCCCGCCTCAAAACCGGCCAACCGGTGCCGAGGCATCGAATTGCCGTCCGTATCTTGGTGCAAAGCTGACGGCTGAACGGACCGTGCTGGCGCTGGGAAAACTGGCGCATGAGTCGGTTCTTCGTGCACTGGCAGCGCGAGTTGCCGATCATCCCTTCGCCCATGCGGCCGTGACGAAGGTTGATCCAATCCGGCTTGTCTCCAGCTATCATCCCTCGCGCTACAACGTCGCCACCAAACGGATCAACGCCGAGATGCTGGATGACGCCATCGGCAAATGCCTCTTGTCAAAAACGTCCTGAAGCGGATGCGCCTAAACCTCCCAATAAGGGGTTGGGCCATATTTTGCCTTCAGAAAGTCGATCATCACGCGGGTTTTCGGGGGCGTAAAAGCAGCTGGTGGTCGCAAGGCATAAATTTCGCCGTCATTGTCGAAATTCCAATCGGGTAAGATCTGCACCAACCGTCCAGATTTTAAATCAGGCCCGACATCCCAAATTGACTTGAGCGCAATGCCCATGCCCATCAGGACGGCATCATGGATCACGGCACCGCTGGAGGATCGAATAGGTCCGTTGACGCGTACGCTGACATGATCCGCGCCTCTACTGAATCGCCAGTTTCTCAAGTTCGGCTGATAGACGGCATCAAAACTTGAACATTCCTCAGGGCGGTTGGGTTTTCCGTGCCGTTCGATGAACTCTGGCGCGGCCACGATAATCCGCCTGTTCGGCGCCAAGCGTGTCCGGGTTAGCGTTGAATCTGCTGCGACGCCGATCCGAATCCCCAGATCATAACCATCCTCGATTAGATTGACGATCTCATCGGACAGATGCAGGTCCAACTCCACCTCTGGATACTTTTCCCGAAATTCAGGCAGGAACGGCAAGATATGCTTACGTCCAAATGGACCGGGCATTGTGGCGCGCAGCAAACCGCGCGGTTTGGCACTGCTGGTGCTCAGACCGGCCCGTCCATTTTCCAGCTCGACGAGCGCCTGCTCCGCATGGGTCAGAAAGGCCGTCCCATCCGCGGTCAGCGACAAAGATCGCGTGGTTCGAGCCATCAAAGAGGTGCCGAGGTCACGCTCCAGTGCCGTCAAACGCGCACTTGCGGCGGCTGGCGATAAACCGATTTCTTTGCCCGCAGCGGTCAGTGAACCGTGGCGGGCGGCGAGAATAAAGAGCTGGAGGTCGTCAAATTTCATTTGACGACAATATTTGATAATGTTTCATTTTCAAGGCGTATTATCAAATTTTTACGGGTTATCTATTCTGAACCCATCGTCATCACGGAGGGTTTAAGGATGAATACTCACATTGATCGCCGCATGATCGAGGCTGGAATGCGCCAAGGCCGAATCGAACGAGCCATCGCATTTCGTCACATGGCACGTGCAACGCAGCGCGGATTGCGGCTCACCGCAAAGATGATCGTCGCAGTCTTTTCCTAGGCTTTCGGGCTACGGTCTTCCCATGTCCGGCCAACGCCGATCACAAAGAACCAGACCATTGCTGCCACCAGCACGACCTTTGCTGCCATCATCGGTTCCGGTGCCGTGCCGACGGCGACAATCAGCGCAACGCTGCCAAGGGCTGAAACTGCCAAATTCGTGCGTCTCAATTGCTCAACTCGAAACGGATGAACGAATTTGAACGGCACGAAAGTCGCGACAGAGAACCCCGCGATGAACAGAACTGCCGTCCAAGGCTGTGGTTCAAAGATAAAGAAGCCGAATACGACAAGGTTCCAAAGCGCTGGAAATCCACGAAAATAATTGTCATGCGTCTTATGGCGCAAATCCGAAAAGTGGTATTGGGAGGTCATCAAAATCGCGGCGGCGGCGGGAATACTCCATCCGCTCGGCAGATCGACAATCCACCAGACGTAAAATGCGGGCACGACCACATACGTCATGTAATCGACGATATTGTCGATGGTAACGCCATCGACATTCGGCAAATGCTCTGTCACCTCGTATTTACGGGCCAGAGTCCCGTCAACACCGTCGATAATCAGCGCTAAAATCAGCCACCAGATCGCATCTTTAGGATCATTTTGGACGATATTCGTCAGGGCCATAAAGCCGCAAACAGCACCGCTCATCGTGAACAAATGCACGCACCAGGCACGGATTTCCTGCATTGTCACGAAACAACTCCCTAAAAACGTCCTCGACCATACGCAAGATATCTCGCAAAATCCAGACCGAGAGCCTTGACTCTTTATCCACAAAACGACGATACCTCGGCGCAAACAAGGCCGCGCCATGCGCTCGGTCTCTTTTTGTTATGGAGACATTCCGATGGCCAAGCCAACCACAGTAAAAATTCGTCTCAACAGTACGGCGGATACCGGATTTTTCTACGTTACGAAAAAGAACTCGCGGACCATGACCGAGAAGATGGTGGTTAAGAAATACGACCCTGTCGCGCGAAAGCACGTTGAGTTCAAAGAAGGCAAGATCAAGTAAGGTCGCCTTTCGAACTGTACTGAAAAGCCGGGGCCATCGCTCCGGCTTTTTCTTTGATAGTCAGAACCGCCAGCCCACTCGGACGCCCATATTGTCGATACCGGGGTTTTCTTCTGCGAGGAACGCATTCGACTCGTGATCGTAATAGAGCGAGACGCTGGCGTGATCCGAAATATCAACGCCGACCTCTAGCGCGAGCCGGAACAAGACCTGGCTGCCAAATGCCTTTCGATCTTCGTCGAAATCGAGGGTCTCACCGTTATGGATGGTACCACCGCCCGAAAACGATCCCCATATTGAATCCGTCAGATAGTGTGTGGTTGTCAGCCCCAGATACGCCTGACTGGTATCATCGGAGGTGTTGACCTGCACGCCGATATGCGGTCGAAAGTTCCAGTTTTTCGGCACAATGCCCAACGGCGTGAAGAGCACCTCGGCATTTAGGTCGACTCCACTTTCGATGTTCTCCGCCGCGATGAAGGCGACATCATGGGCCAAAACCCCGACCCTGATTTCAGAGATAATTCCTAGCGGTTCAGCTGTGGCCACCGTCATCAGGTTTCCAGCGAGCAATCCAAGCAGAGCAGCACGAGCGCGCATAACGCCTCCCTTTCTGTGATGCCCCATCTCCAAAGACCACAGGCATGTGGCAAAGAAAAGTCCTGATCTCTAGACACAAAAAAGCCGGAGCGATGGCCCCGGCTTTTTCTTTCAGAACCCGAAAGTCGGAATTATTCGCTACCACCTGTGAGAGCGAGAATGAACTGCATCATGTTGACGAAGTTCAGGAACAGGCCGAGTGCGCCCATCACTGCCGCTTTCGCGAGCCACATCGCACCTTCAGCTCCCGCATGGGCCATTTGAAGATACTCGTTCTTCATGCGCTGCGTGTCATACGCGGTCAAACCTGCAAAAATCAGAACGCCGATGACCGAAATCGCAAAGTGAAGTGCAGGCGATGCGAGAAACCAGTTCACGACCATTGCGAGGATCAGGCCGATCAGCCCCATCATCAGGAACGAGCCCATGCCTGAAAGGCTACGCTTTGTTGTGTAGCCGTAAATGCTGAGAGCTAGAAACGCGACGGCAGTGATCAGGAAAGCCTTCACGATGGCCAATGGTCCGTAAACGACCAGCAGCGTGGACATCGATAGCCCCATCAGAGCCGTAAACACCCAGTAGGTCGCTTGAGCCGCAACAAGGCTCATTTTGCTGATGCGGAAGCTGAGGAAAAAGATCAACGCAAGCGGCGCGAAGATCACAGCCCATTTCAGGCCGCTGCCCCAAATCGCTTGCATCAATGTCGTGTTTGTTCCGACGACGTAGGCAACAACACCTGCCAGCGCCAAACCACCGGAAAGGTACGTGTAAACCTTGTTCATGTGGGCGCGGAGGCCCGCATCAATCTGTGCAGCGTCGACGCCTACTGTGCGGCCTCGTTGTGCGTATTCGTATTCAGCCATTCTCGGCACCCTGAGTTGTTGAAATCATTGTCGTCAATATCGTATGTCTAGCCTTGGCAATCAAGAGCCTCTGCGTCGCATTTCGCGGCGCGGCGGTCATATCAGCGCCTTAAACCCTATATGATCAGATCATTTCTTGCGATTCCGTTGCCGGACGACACGGGAGATGCACTTTTGGATGTACAAACGGGCGTTCGCAACGCGCGGTGGATCGCGGATGACGCCTTTCATCTGACTCTTGCCTTCCTCGGTGCCTGTACACCACAAGACCTTACCGACCTCGATTCGGGTCTGGCGGGACTGCGAATGGAACAATTCACGTTAAAGCCGCAAGGAGTTGGCGCTTTTGGGGGCGGGACACCGCGCCAGTTGTTTGCGAAATTTGCGGAGAGTGAGCCTTTGACGCGGCTACAGTCGAAAATCGAACGGGTGGCACGCGATACCGCGATTGAGATCGAGCGCCGTAAATTTACACCGCACGTTACGTTGGCTCGCTGCGGAGGTGGCGTCATTCCGTCGCAGGCGATTGATTGGACCGTGCGTCACGCAAGAGTGACATTTCCTGCCTTCGACGTGCTGCATTATGGCTTGTATCGCAGCGACTTTGGAACTGGCGCGCCCGTCTATTCGGAGATGGTACGGTATGAGCTGGTCAGCCCCGCAAATCAGCCAGCAAATCCTGCATAGCTCCATTTAGCAGGTCATACGCCTGCTCAAACCCGCCATCATAATAGGGATCGGGAACATCCCGCCCCGGCAGCATCAATCGCAGCGCAGCCCGGCTTTTCCGCGGCGCCAGCTTTTGCAAGTTTGCAAGGTTAGACCGGTCCATCGCGACGATCAGGTCGAACTGGTCAAAATCGGCTGGCTCGACCTGACGTGCGCGCAAGTCAGAAATGTCGATGCCTCGACTTGCGGCTTCCGCAATCGCGCGCGGGTCGGGCGGATTGCCGACGTGATACGCAGCGGTTCCTGCCGAGTCCGTCTTGATGCCATCTCCTTCGCAATTCATCGACCGCGCCAGTCCTTCGGCCGTGGGCGAGCGGCAGATATTCCCAAGGCAGACAAAGAGAACTCGCTTCGTCATTCCGACGTTTCCGTTCCGGATAACTCCAGAACTTCCGCGCGGACGATCTCAGCAATCTGGGTGCAGTCCTCAACGGTGAAGGTCAGCGGTACCCGAATATCGCATGTTGTCGCCAGAACTGCTTTGGTCTGTGGCAGGTCTGGCAGGTCACCAAGATACTTCCATGAATCGTACCGGCTGGTGAAGGCCTGCGGTGTGTCTGCGCCAAACCATTTAATGTCGACCCCTCGTTTCGCACAAGCGGCAACCAACTCCGGCACGCGCCCCGCCAGTCCGTGAGCCTGAAACTGAAACGACGATCCGACATAAGTTTCATGTTGGTGCCGCTCAGGCACCCGAACCCCCGGCGTTTCCCGTAATCCAGCTTCGAGCGCCCGATACCGTTCATTCCATCGTGCGCAATTCTCATCAAGGTTTGGCAGTTGTGCCCGGAGGATCGCGGCGCGCAACATATCCAGCCGTGCCGAACAGTTCGGACTGTCCAGTCGTACCCGCTGAAAAACCTCTTCCTCCGGGATTGCTCCGTGCGAGCCGTACAGCATGTAAGACCCCGACGCGACCACGGCCCGCGCTGCCAATTCGGGATCATCAGTGGTCAGAAACCCGCCTTCGCCAGAATTGAGATGCTTGTAGGTCTGCGTCGAAAAACACGCGACTTTGCCAAAATTACCAGAGCGCGTGCCATTCCATTTTGCGCCCATCGTATGCGCGCAATCTTCGATCATCGTGATCCCGAATTCATCACACACCGCGCAGATCGCCTCCATATCTGCGATATGACCGCGCATGTGAGACAGCATCAGATATCCCGCGCTGCTCGCCTGAGCCTTGGCTCGAAGGTCATCGACATCAGTATGCCAGTCTGCATCGATCTCAACCAATACCGGTACTCCACCAGTCGCGAAGATCGCCCCCGGAACTGGGGCCAGCGTATAGGCATTCGCGAGAACTTTGGTTCCCGGCTTGACCCCCGCCGCCCGCAAGGCGATCTGCATGGCTTGTCCGCCTGAGGTCGTGGCAAGGCAGTACTTCGCGCCCTGATAGGCAGCGTATTCTTGCTCTAACAAAGACACTTCAGAGGCCTCGCCGGGCAGAGTATTATATCGGTGCAATCGGCCCCCGCGCAGGATTTCAATCGCCGCGTCAATACCGGCGTCAGGGATTGCTTCTTGCTGGGTGAACGGTTTTGAGAAGGACTTTTCCATCGTGATGACCATGTTTCGGAAATCATCCGCCCTGTCACGCGGTTTTTGGAGGTTGGTGTGTCTGAAAATCTCGTAAATTTTCATTGTTGTCCGCTTGATTTCTGGTGTCCCCCCGCGTAACTGCCCCCAATGGCCTTGAGAAAAATCCTCCTTCACCCGGACCCACGTCTGAAAAAGAAATGCGAACCCATCTCCGAAGTGGATGATGCGACCCGTATTTTGATGCAGGACATGTTGGAAACGATGTACGCGGCCCCTGGTGTCGGTCTCGCCGCGCCGCAAATTGGTGTGATGAAGCGCATCCTCGTGATGGATGTCATCAAGGAAGAAGAGGGCGATCCTCAACCTTACCTGATGGCGAATCCAGAGGTGACGTGGGCGTCAGAAGAGACCAGCACCTACGAAGAGGGCTGTCTTTCAATCCCCGAAGAATATGCGGATGTCGAACGCCCCGCCCGAGTCAAAGTCAGTTACATTGACACCAATGGGGAAACACAGGAACTTGAGTGCGACGGACTGCTCGCGACTTGCGTTCAGCACGAGATTGATCACCTCGATGGTAAGCTCTTCATAGACTACCTCGGACCCGTCAAACGCTCAATGATCACGAACCGGATGAAGAAGCGAAAGAAAGAGCACGCTAGCTCATAGTATTTTTCGCTGGACGCTTTGCCCCATCATCATAAGTTACTTTTTTGCCCAAGCGTACAGATCGGCCTATTGCCGCGTCGACGTGATGAGGATGGAGAAGTACGATGCTGACTCTGTTGTCGCCTGCCAAAAAACTGAATTTCGAAGCGCCGTCTACTACATTGGAGGCGACAGATCCACGCTTGACCCAAGACACCATCGAATTGGCGAAAGTCGCGAAAAAACAAACTCCCGCTGATCTCAAACGCCTCATGCATATCAGCGATGCCCTCGCTGAGTTAAACGCGGATCGGTTCAAAGCCTTTAACCTCAAAGGTCAAAGCAACAGCCAGAAGGCGGCAGGTCTGGCGTTCGACGGCGATGTCTATTGGGGCTTTGATGCGGATACGCTAAACGATGCCGACCTCAGCTATGCTCAGGATCATGTTCGAATTCTTTCCGGTCTTTATGGCGTGCTGCGACCTTTGGACCAAATTCAGGCCTATCGCCTTGAGATGGGCACGAAACTGGAAACCAAACGTGGCAAATCGCTTTATGATTTCTGGGGTAGCCGGATCGCGGACACCCTGAACGAAGACCTGGCGGGTCACGCCGACACCACAATCGTAAACTTGGCGTCAAATGAATATTTTAAGGCGGTAGATACTAAATCTCTCGGTCAGCCGATAATCAGCGCGAAATTCCTGAATGTTAAAGACGGTCAGGCTCGTGCGTTGATGTATTATGCGAAATTCGCGCGCGGCTTGATGGCCCGGTGGATCGTGCAAAATAAGGTCGAGCGCGCTGAAGACCTTAAAGATTTCAATGTCGAGGGATACAAACTCGACAAAAAGGCTTCCTCGGAGGTCGAGTTAATCTTCTCTCGCAAGCAACCCCCGCCCAAAAAGTAGTGCGGCGTTCAACCGTTCCGAAATCTATCTCTGATATTTTGCCCGGAAAGTTCTGAAAAAGGGATTTCTGGCATGAAGCTCGGACTCATAATTGGCGGCGGTTTGTTAACCATTGGATGTGGGATGGGCCTTGCTTGGATGCTGGATGACCGCAACGCCGCCCAAGCCAGCATTGGCGGCGTTGAGCCGGGTGTTGTTGTCCTGGCTGAAGGAAATCAGCGCATGGCAGATGCGCGCGGCGGCGCTCATGCGACCTTTAACCAATTCTGGGACCGGGTTTCGACAGACCGCACTGGGCTTGACGCGATCAGCATCAAGGTAGCCGTACCGCATGACAATGGGTCCGAACATCTTTGGATGACTGGATGTCAAAGTGCAGACGCGCAGAGCTTCGATTGTGTTGTTAGTAACAATCCGGTTCAGGTGTCGCTAGCGCTCGGAAGCCGTTATCAGTTCACACGCGCGGACGTCTCCGATTGGATGTATCGTCAAGATGGAAAAATTCATGGCGGGTATTCGATACGCGAACTGCTTCCGAGTATGCCTGCTGATCAGGCCGAACAGATGAGCGCAATTCTAGCGCCTTTGCCACAATAAATTTGTAGGCTCGGCTCCCACAAATGAGGGGAGCCGAGGTCATTCGATTACGCGAAGATAAAGTCGCTCTGCTCAAGGGCGAGAATATTCCAATCGTCCGGGTTGAAGTTCAGGACGTTCCCATTGCCAAAATCAATTGCATCGACGTAAGGCGAGTCGAGGATTGCCGCGCGGACTTCTGAAAAGTTCGTCGCGATGTTTGAAGAAATCTCGATGACATCCCCATCATCATCGGGGAAGAAATCCGTCAGCAACACATCACCGCCACCAAAGACAAAGGTATCTGCACCGAGACCACCGGTCAGATTATCAATCCCGCTTGATCCGCCATCGAGACGATCATTTCCGGTCCCACCAGACAAATCATCATTGCCGGCACCGCCATTCAAATCGTCATTCCCAGCGCCGCCATTGAGGATATCATATCCATCCCCACCGATCAGGGTATCATTGCCATCTTCCCCAACGAGCCGGTCATCTCCGGTTGATCCTCTTAGCGTATCATTGCCTGTCCCACCTCGTAGGTGGTCATTTCCAATGCCGCCATTCAAATCATCATTTCCTGATCTGCCGAGTAGCAGGTCATTGCCGCTTGACCCTCTCAGGATGTCCACGCCAGACCCACCGTCCAGACGGTCATCGCCAGCACCGCCATTCAGGTCATCATTTCCAGTTCCGCCGAGCAGCGTGTCGTTGCCAATCGTGCCGCGGAGGATGTCTTGGCCAGATCCACCATCAAGGTAATCGTCTCCAGCTCCGCCGTTTAGGTAATCATCTCCTAGTCCACCGCGGACAACGTCATTACCCGCATTCCCTTCGACACGATCATTCCCGGCACCGCCTTCGACAACATCGTTGCCGGTTCCGCCTCTGACGATGTCGTTTCCGTCATCACCGAAGACCTGATCGTCCCCTGCATCGCCGTTAACGATATCATCGCCGAAACCACCTTCGACAAGATCATTTCCGTCATCGCCGCGAACGGTGTCATTTCCTAAACCGCCGATCACATTATCTGCCCCGGCGTTTCCCCGAACGATATCGTCGCCGGCACCGCCCAAGACGGTGTCATCTCCATTTAGGCCAGAAAGCACATCGTTCCCGTCGAGACCGGCGATCACATCTGCAAGGCCAGTACCTACGATCGTGTTGGCACCGTTCGTCCCAGCTATGACCATGTCCGCAGAAAAATCACCGCTTACAACGGACAGCGCGTGGACGGTTTGCGTAATCCCGCCCACCTCGACCAGTTCGACAGCGCGGTTCAACGTATCGACGCCCGTGGCCCCGATGACCAGCGCACCACCATCCGCCGTAGTGACGACCTCATAGCGTTCCAACAAACCGCCATAAACAGCAGTATCGGTTCCGCGACCGCCAAGCAGGCGATCATCTCCGATTCCGCCGCGCAGGCGATCATCTCCATCCGCACCGATGAGAAGGTCATTTCCCGCTGCGCCATTCAGAACGTCGTTTCCTTCAAGCCCGCGCAGAATGTCGTCCAACGGGGTTCCGTTCAAAGTGTCGTTTCCGGCGGTTCCAACAAAATTACTCATTTAACCGATCCTATCCTTCATACGCATAGTTGATTCGACCACCACCATGCATTGAAATGAGACAGAAAAACTATGTTTAAAAATAGGACGTTAAGCGATCACTGTAAAAATTACTTCTAGGGTGCAACTAATGAGCGAATAATGAGAATCATTTTTCAGCTTCGAGACGCACTTTTGCAATGTGGTGCCCACGGCTCGTGGGATAGGCCCCAGCGACTGTCGAGTGGAGCATGGGGATCGGAGACTACTCGCCCCGCTTTCAGCCCACGCCAAATTTCACGCAACGTGATCTGACGCCCGCCGCGAATATCAAACGGCACGGCGCAGAAGCTACCAATCTCCTGCTCGCTCATCGTGTCTGATGGATCAAAGATCGCCTCAATCACGGGTTTCAGACCGAAGGATTCATTTTGCCAGTCTGGGTTTTTCGTCAAGGCCCGCAGCAATTTGAACTGACCGCCTAGTTTTTTGTCACGGCCCGGTGTTGAATATTCGGCATATTCGCGAAAGCTCATACATTGACGACCGGAATTCTGATTGATGTTCTCGAGATAGCTCAAGCTCTGGTTTACAATATCAACGCGCTGCGACGTATAATCGCACAGTGAGTAAAACAGGCGCTCGGCCTTGGATCTCATGGGTTCTTTGATGCTGGCCAGTGCGGTTTGTGTCGCCAGCTTAAAGGCTTCGCGGTCTCCGCCGAGGGATTTCGACACATTCCATTGTTCATCAGAAGCACCCGGTACGCTGAGGGCGCTTTTCTTCAGGTATTTGTGTGGCTTGAAACGGCGATACCCGTCTCGCTTTTTCCGATCCTCGGGCACTTCAGCTGGAAAGTCATTGATCTCGGCCATCACCCGCCATGCACGCGGAGATGAATGCGATAAAGTCGTCATCGCACCGGTTGGGTCGATGTCTTTGACGATATAGGCGTGATTGCGAGGCAACAGGAACATATCGCCCGGCTGCACGTCTTCCAAAGCTACGGGATAAGTATCTTGGGCGAGATTTACGGTCGAGGTGATGTCGCCGACAAAATTGATAAAGGCACGCAGCTTGTCGGTTTCTGTATATTCCGGCCCTTTATAAGTCTTCCAAGTGCCGTCATCATTTTCGTGTTTGCGCGTCTCGCGGAACCCATCCCACTTTTTGAACCGGTTCGACAGGATTCTTCCGTTGCGCGGGTCATTAATCTCGAAAGGCAGTTTGTTCTGGTACGCGTAGATGATCCGCATCGCATAGATCGCATCGGAACAATCCAACGCTAGTCCGAACAGGGCTTTGTCTTCGGGTTTGTGGAACGCATCCTTATCGAAATGAGATCGGACCCATTCCGGGAAGCCTGCTTCATAGGCAGAATTCCACTCATTTTCCGCAGTCCAAATATCGGCGTGAGCCGCAGGTGAAAATCCAAAAGCAACACATGTTGTGGCGAGTAGTCGCTTGACGAAGCGGGTCATGGTCAGCTTCCTTACATCTGCAACCTGAACAACGGTCTGTTTTTCTATCCGGTTCCTTTGCTTGAAAAGCAAGCAACTCAAGCGATTGTGAGACATTTCTCACATTGCACGGAAATTCTCCCCCCTCGGTCCCGTTGGATCGAAAAGAAATACAGACTACTCAACTGCGACTATGTGAAGAATTCAGGGCGGAGGAATTTGCATGGTGCCGAAAATCTCCGACCGATGCACTAAACCTCTACGCTATTCAGCTCTATTCTGGCGCTGAGCGGTTGAAGGATACGTTGC
>CAZJWF010000052.1:0-22642 GCA_964549375.1 uncultured Neomegalonema sp. | reverse complement strand
CGCCCGTCTCACCCTCTCAAAGCAGGACGACAGCCGCGAGACCTAAAAACGCAAAGAAACCGACCACATCTGTCACAGTCGTCACAAACACAGCGGAGGCGAGCGCCGGGTCCGCTCCGACTTTTTCTAACCCCAGCGGAATTAGAATGCCGGCCAATGCCGCGACCACCATGTTGACGATCATCGCGACGCCCAACACGATCCCAAGCGTCGGATCACCGTACCACCACCAGGCCGCGGCCCCCATGACAACGGCGAAAATTCCACCGTTCAAAAACCCGACGAGACCTTCCCTCGAAATGATCCGCACCGCGTTCGTTGCCGTCAGGTCTTTTGTCGCCAAGGCACGCACGGCAACCGTAAGTGTCTGCGTTCCCACATTTCCGCCCATCGAAGCAACAATCGTCATCAACACAGCCAGCGCGACGATTTTTTCAATGACCATATCAAACTGAGAAATGATGATCGACGCGAGAATGGCCGTGATCAGGTTGACCGCAAGCCACGGCAGCCGTTGTTTCGTCGTCTCCAGCACCGTGTCAGATAGTTCCTCGTCCCCAACACCGCCCAAACGCATCAGATCTTCTTCCGCTTCTTCATCCAGCACCTGCATCGCATCATCAATCGTGATGACCCCAGAAAGCCGCCCCGTTTCGTCAACGACTGGAGCAGATACAAGATGGTATTGGTTGAACCCGTATGCGACCTCCTCTTGCGCCTGCGTCACGTTAAAGCTGCGAAAATCCTTGTTCATCAAACCGTCAAGTGTCGCGGGTCGCTTTGACCCCATGATCCGCGCAAGCCCAATCGTGCCAAGGGGTCTGTGGCTGGGATCGACGACGATAATCTCGTAAAAGTCGCTCGGCAGGTCGTCTCGCGCCCGCATCATGTCGATGGTTTGCCCCACGGTCCAAAACGCAGGAGCCGCGACGAGATCGCGCTGCATCATCCGGCCAGCAGAGCACTCCGGGTAATCGAGAGACCGCTCAATGGCAACGCGGTCGGCAATCGGTAGGGCATCGAGGACATCTTGCTTACGTTCTTCTTCAAGATCTTCCAGCAAATAGACAGCATCGTCCGTATCAAGGTCACAGACGACTTCGGCGAGAAATCCATCATCCAACGCCTCAACGACATCATCGCGAACGCCCTCTTCCAACTCGGCAAGAATGTCTGCTGGCAGGTCAACCCCCGCCAGTTCGACAAAGCTTTTCCGCTCTTCCGCTGAAAGCTGCTCCAGCAAGTCGGCGATGTCGGCGGGATGAACGCCGTCAACCGCGCTCAGCAAATCGTCGTGGTTCGAGGCTTCTAACGCACCGCATACCGCTTTCGTCGTTTCGGGCGAAAGCGAGCAGTTGAGGTCGTCGTCAACGATGTCAATCTGAGCTTCGGGTGCTGTCATGACAGGGGGTGTAGCTTGCGCCGGTCATGGCGGCAACACTGGCCTCAGGCACGCGCCCCATTAAACTGGCGGATCGCGGCGCGAATTTCTTCCGCAAGGTCGGATCGTTCTTCGGGCGTCAAAAACGCTCCAATAGCAACGGCGCGATCTTGTTGCCTTAAGATAAGCTGATTTTCGACATGCCGCGTCGTCCGCATCAGCACCCGCGTCCAATAAGGCTGGAACTCCCAACGGCGAGGCGGTTTTTTCGGGTGTTGCGCCTCGATGATCAAATTTTTCCCATCGAAATGAAGGCGTTCGACATAGCGACCTGCTCGATTATTCGCTGCGAAAGCCCAAACTACACAACCAAAGACGAGCAAGATAAACGGCACAACCACCATCAAGACTGTCGCAAGACCGGTCGGCGACGTCGTTGAGTCCGGTGCCGTGGCGGTCATCAGGAAAAAGACACTGAAACAGCCACCGAGGATCATAAGAAAAGCGCGCAACCCTTGGCGGGAGAGAGACCTGTTCGGCCACAGCTCCACATGCCAATGAATGGATCGCGCGCTTTCGTTCATTTAGTCGTCCGGGTTCAAATCGACCTTATTCCCCGCCAATTCGTAGTCGTGGTACTGGATCGAATCTCCTGAAATGACAGGAAGTGTTTCGAACGTGTGTGCTGGTGGCGGCGAAGGCAGCGTCCATTCCAACGTATCTGCACCATGACCCCAGTAGTTGGCTTCAACCGGCTTTCCTCGGAACATCGTGTAGAACACGAGACCGATAAACAGCAGGAATGACGCACCTGAGATAAAGGCACCGATCGACGATACGAAATTCCACAGTGCGAACGCCTCGGAATAGTCGAGGTAACGGCGCGGCATCCCTTGGAAGCCGAGGAAGTGCTGTGGGAAGAACGTGACATTAACGCCGATGAACATCGACCAGAAGTGCACTTTACCCCAGAACTCTGGGTATTGACGCCCGGTCATCTTACCGAGCCAGTAATACATACCTGCGAACAGGCCCATCGCGGCGCCAATCGACATCACATAGTGGAAGTGCGCGACCACATAGTAGGTATCGTGCAAAGCGCGGTCGACGCCCGCTTGTGACAAGACAATGCCCGTCACACCGCCAAGGGTAAAGAGGAAGATAAATCCAATCGCAAACAGCATCGGTGTGTCAAAGCGGATCGAACCACCCCACATCGTTGCAATCCACGAGAAGATCTTAATTCCCGTCGGGACGGCAATCACCATCGTCGCCAGCATGAAGTACGCCTGCGTATCGACCTTAATCCCCGACGTATACATGTGGTGCGCCCACACGACGAAGCCGAGAACACCAATACCGATCATCGCCCAAACCATGCCGAGATAGCCAAAGACAGGCTTATTCGAGAAGGTCGCAATGACATGGCTGACAATGCCAAAGGCGGGAACGATGATGATGTACACTTCGGGGTGTCCAAAGAACCACAGAAGGTGCTGATAGAGGATTGGATCACCGCCACCGGCCGGATCAAAGAAGGCTGTGGAGAAGTTCCGGTCCATCAACAGCATCGTAATCGCGCCTGCAAGTACGGGGAGTGCGAGCAGGATCAACAAAGCGGTAACGAAGATAGACCACGGAAACAGCGGCACTTTGAACAGGCTCATGCCCGGTGCCCGCATGTTCAGGAAGGTTGTAATGATGTTAATCGCGCCAAGGATCGAAGAGGCACCAGACAAGTGCACTGCAAAAATCGCGAGGTCCGTGGCCATCGTCGGCGATCCTGACGTCGATAACGGCGCATACAACACCCAGCCGACCCCCGATCCACCATCAACAAAGGCAGAAATACATGCCAACGTACCGCCCGCCGTAAACAGCCAAAAACTCAAGTTATTGAGGCGCGGAAACGCCATATCTGGCGCGCCGATCATCAATGGCATGAAATAGTTGCCGAATCCACCGAACAACCCGGGGATCAGCACGAAGAACATCATCAGGATGCCGTGCGCGGTAACCGCAACGTTCCACTGCTGCCCGTCAGGTGCCCCTGCGGCGTCTGTCATAAACTGAACGCCGGGATACATCAGCTCCGCACGCATCATCATCGAGAAAATGATCGCGACTAATCCGAAAAATCCTGCCGTCCAAAGATAGAGGATACCAATATCTTTGTGGTTCGTTGAGCAGAACCAGCGGGTAAAGAACCCAGGGTCGTCATGGTCCGCGTGACCGTGATCGTGTCCGACGCTGACTTCAGCCATATAAAACCGCTCCTTAACGTGCTTTCGGCGCAGCATAGTTCAGCGCCGAGTCGCCTGATTGTATTCTTTGGTGAGGGGATAGCCGACTGTCCCTGCATTGACAATGTGAGTTTCTCTGCATTTTGATGACGAAGAGTCGCGGAACGAAGGAAAAACACCTGTAATTCTGTATGTTGTTCCGCCCTAAACGCTGCGGCATCCCCAAACATCCGACTTTTCGGTTCCTGAAAAAGCGCGGAAGACGCGTCGTCAGCTATTCTTTTTTAAAGGGAGTATGCTCGTCAAGAAATGCAATTTCGTCGTCGATCGCGCGGCGCTCGTGCTCAAGGTAATTGGCAATTGCCTGACGAAAGTCGGGGTTCGCAATCCAGTGCGCCGACCATGTTTCCGTCGGCTCATACCCGCGCGCCAGCTTATGCTCGCCTTGTGCGCCTGCCTCAACCGTCTTCATACCGTGTTGGATCGCGTATTCTATCGCCTGATAGTAGCAGATTTCAAAATGAAGGCAGGGGTGGTCTTCGATACAGCCCCAATAGCGACCATAAAGCGTCTCGCGCCCCATAACGTTCAACGCCCCTGCAACCCACTCGCCGTTGCGCCGCGCGTAGACCAGCAAAATGTCATCCCGCAAACTCTGCTGCGCCAATTCAAAGAACGAGCGCGTTAGGTAGGGCGTTCCCCATTTTCGCGCGCCAGTATCTTGATAAAAGATCCAAAAGGCGTCCCAGTGTTCAGGTTTAATCTGATCCCCGGCCAATCGAACAATTTCGACATTTTCGACCGCTTTCAACCGCTCTTTTCGGATCGCCTTACGCTTTCGAGACGAGAGACTGGCGAGAAACGCATCAAAATCAGCGTAATCATAGTTTCGCCAGTGGAACTGCTGATTTTTTCGCGTCAGAAATCCGGCATTAGCGAGAGATATTTGTTCGGCTTGCGTGCAGAAAATCAAATGGAGTGAGGACAGTTGATTGTTGCTTGTGATCTGGGTTGCACCCGACAATAGCGCGCCTTCTGCCAATTTCGGGTCCACTGTCGGATGGACTAACAGCCGACGGCCCGTCACCGGAGTAAAGGGCGTTGCAGACAGCAGTTTAGGGTAATATTCACCACCCGCGCGCTCGAATGCCTGCGCCCAGCCATGATCGAAGACGTATTCGCCTTGCGAATGGCCTTTCACATAAAGCGGCATTACTCCGAGGATTTGCCCGTCCTCGTCTGTTGCCTTGAGGTGTTTAGGATCCCAGCCTTCGCGCCAATGCGCGGAACCGCTTTCCTCAAACGCGTTTAACCAGCGGTGAGTCAGAAACGGGTTCAGCGCCCTGCCCCCGTCTGCGGCCTCGGGTGCCGCGCAGGCATCCCATAACGCCGCTTCAACCTCCGCCACATTGTTCAGCAGCTCAATCGAAACTGACGTGCCGCTGTCCATTGTTTTCTCCATTCCCTTGTACTTGCCGTTGCGCGCGGGATGGTCAAGGGCGCAGAAATCTGCGTAGGGTCGCATCAATGCGAAATCTGGAAGACGATCTCACGCAAGGCCCGATATTCCGGCATCTGATACGGCTCGCCATACCCGCGTCAATGGGGATGGTATTCAATACGCTCTACAATTTGACGGATATTTGGTTTGCCGGGCTGCTGTCCGATACCGCGTTGACCGGTATGTCGATTGCCGGAAACATCTTTTTCTTACTAATCGGGATTGGTGCCGGCATTCAGACCGGAACATCTGCAATGATCGCGAGCGACACTGGCCGCGGGCAGATGGATGAGATTCCAGCTTGGGTGAATAACGCGGTCGGCATTGCCATCGTCGCGTCCATTCTAACACTCATCGTCGGCTCGATGATCGGAGATGATCTGATCCGATTTCTGGGGGCGCAAGAAGCTTCGGCACCTAAGGCCGAGGCCTATCTCGGCATCATCCTGATTGGCACCGTCTTTTTCCTTCTGGCCTCAGTCGCGGCAGGCGCGTTACTCGCGCTGGGGGACACCAAAAGCAATAGGAACGCGCTCGGTGTCGGTCTGCTCGCAAATTTCCTCGTCAATCCACTGCTGATCTTTGTCTTTGATCTGGGGGTTGCAGGATTGGCATTCGGCACGGTCATCATCAAGGCAATGTCTGCGCTCTACCTTTTCTGGGTTCTAAAAAATCGGCTTGGTATCGGAGCGCAGTGGGGATTTGAGCCAAACCGCTGGCGCTTGTTGCTTTGGCAAATTCTGCCTGCCAGCTTGAATATGCTGACGATCATTTTAGGTGGTTTTATCACCGTCTATTTCATCGGACGTTTTGGCGATGCCCATGTCGCTGGATATAGCGTCGGTCTAAGGTTGGAGCAGGTTCTCTTGCTCCCTGCACTCGGCATGAACGCCGCTGTGATGGCCGTCGCCGGGCAGAATTTTGGGGCGGGAAATCACGCGCGCGTGGCAGAGACGTATCGAAGTGCCCTCCTCATCGGTTTGGGAATGGCGGGCATTTTTATCCCAGTCATGATCTTCGCGTCCCCAGCACTGGTCGGCATTTTTTCAGGAGACGCCGATATTCTGTCCACCGGAAGCACGTATCTGAAAATCGACGCCATCGCCTATTTTGGCTATGTCGTCCTGTTTCTTTCCGTCGCTGTTCTGCAAGCCTGCAAACAGCCAATCTTTCCTATGATTCTCGGTATCGCGAGGCAGTTCATTGTTCCAGCCAGCATCAATTACGCGCTGATCGTCTGGCTGGAAATGCCGATGGTTTCGGTCTTTATCACCATCGTCTGCGTCGTCATCATTGCGGCAACGGTCTCGCATTGGTGGACGATGCGACAGATTACGGCAAGTACCCTTCAAAGGTAATCTGATCGCAATGCTTCAACGCCTCCGCCGCTTGTGCAGGCGAGCGGATCGTCCAGCAGAACACCGGCACACCGGCCTCGCGTAACGCATCCGTTCGCGGGGTTGGCAGGCTCGCGGCACCGTAAGAGACAAAGTCCGCCCCGGCCTCCTCGAACCACCGCAGAGCCGCGAGGTTAGCGCGATAATCCGCCGCCACACCCGCATCATGCTCATGCAGATAGTCATACGACACCACACCGCGCGCTATGTCGGGCAACGTATCGCGCACATGTTCCGCCGAAAACGGATTGAATGACATGATTGCACACGAGTCGACGCAACCAGCTTCCTTAACGATTTCGCACACCCGGCGCTCCAGCGCGCCATCGGTCCGCACAAAACTTTCGCTTTGATCCTTGATTTCGATCAACAACGGCACCCGTCCACCGATGATCTCTAGCGCTTCAGGCAGCGTCAGAATCCCCCCGCCACCACCTGACAGCGGTATCTGAGAAAGGTCACTTGCGGTGCGTTGATCAATCCGGCCCACCTCTCCGGTCAAGCGCTCCAGCTCGTAGTCGTGAAACACCATCGCCTCGCCATCCGACGACGGCTGAACGTCAATTTCGATGGCATATTCAGCATCAAGCGCTGCACGGATCGCGGCGAGAGAGTTCTCGGCCTTTCCCTCGCTATGCAGGCCGCGATGGGCGAAAGGCCGCGCCCAAAAGTTTCGCGATATCCGGCTCATTCGCTGACTTCGAACATGCCTTCGACCTCGACCGAAGCCCCGAAGGGCAAAGATGCTACGCCGACAGCCGCCCGTGCATGGGCACCTTGATCGCCAAAAATAACGGCCATCAGATCAGATGCACCGTTCACGACCGCCGGATGCTGTTCAAAATCAGGGGTCGCCGCAACAAATCCACCAAGCCGCACCACGCGAGTAACCTTTGAGAGATCACCTCCGCATGCCGCTTTAAGCTGAGCGATCAGGTTAATCGCGCACTGGCGCGCAGACTTGACCCCCTCGTCAACATCAGTATCTTTGCCAAGCGTTCCAAGGAATTGGACCTTTCCGTCCGCCATCGGTAACTGACCGGAAATCACAACGAGGTTTCCAGTCTTCACAAACGGAACATAGTTAGCCGCAGGCGCGGGTGCTTCCGGCAACGTAATCCCTTCAGCGGTCAAACGTTCATCAACAGTGCTCATGATTTTTCCCTTGTTTGGTACCCTAGCCTAAGCACGCTGTCACGCGGTGCTCAAGGACGATAGATATCGTGGCGCGTCGCAGGCACAGCCGTAAACCCTTTCGGTGATTTGCTCGCCAACGTCTGATAAAGACGTGCGGAGCCACGCTGAAACGCGAACGAACACCCCGCAAGATACGCTGCCCAGATCCGATAGGTTTCCGCGCCGACTAATGCTTCGGCCTCCGCGCGCTTTTCATAGAGGCGCTGGCACCAGATACGTGTGGTCTTCTGGTAATGTTGGCGAAGCGCTTCGACGTCCTGAACTTCGAAGCCCGCAATTTCCATTTCCGAGATCGTATGGCCGATGTCGTCCAGCTCTCCCCCCGGAAAAATGTATTTCTGCAAGGCACGCTGTTCTGGGCGGCTGGAGAATTTTGTCTTTTTACGCTTCGCCCCACGCGAAATCGCATGGTTCATGAACAAGCCGCCATCATCCAGCAAGCGACGCACGGTTTTGAAATAATCAGGGATGTTGTCGATACCGATATGTTCATACATGCCGACCGAGCTGATCTTTGCGAACTTGCCGGTCATCTCGCGGTAGTCTTTGAGATGCAGCGTGACGCGGTCGGCGATGCCCAAACGGTCAACCTTTTCCTGCGCAAAGGCGAGTTGTTCCTCCGACAACGTCACGCCATGACCGATCACACCGTAATTTTGGACCGCATGACACAGCAACCCGCCCCAGCCGCAACCAATATCCAATAGTGTCTCGCCAGGTTGCAGGCGCAGTTTCCGGCAAATCAGATCGAGTTTGTTCACCTGCGCGTCTTCAAGCGTTGCATCCCAATGTGGAAAATGCGCGCAAGAATACTGCATCTCTGGGTCGAGAAAGAGCTGATAGAATGGATTGCCGACATCATAATGGAACTGAATAAATCGCTTGTTGTCGCCGTCTTTTCGCCCGTCTCCTTCAGCATCCGCGCCAAAATCGCGGGCCGCATCCGGGTGATCGCCTTTCGCAAAGAAGAATGGAGCGAGCGTTCTGACGAGCGTTCCCTTGCCAAGTTTCTTGAATTTTCGGCGATAGTCCCTGTCGTGGGCGAGCGCTTCAGCAATGTCGACCATCGACCCACCCTCCACATCTATCCGCCCTTTGGCATAGTGGCGGATCAAGCGGTCAAGGCTAGGGCGGTGAAGCAGCGATGGGATCACGCCGGGTGATGCGATCTGAAGGGCGAGACCCGGTTTCACCGCAGAACCGAGTGGTTCGACCGATCCATCCCACAGCTTAAGGGAAAAATGTGCATCCACGTCCTTGCGGATAACCGCCGCAAGTTTTCGGGCAGCACGCAGTTTTCTGTCGTCTTTCACCGATCAGACCTCCGGGGCGCGGCGCGCCAATACGATCATCATTCGCTTCGGTATCCGAGTAACGAAGTTTCGCGCAAGCGAACACCCCATAAAGTTAAGGATCGAGCCAAGATCGCCATCCGCAAACCGTCGTAATCCTGTCGTTTTTGATCTTTGAAGGGTATCGAGTGCGACTATGGTCTCAAAAGGGTAATGCGTGGAGGATCAGTTGGAAGCCGATTTCGTCATTATTGGATCTGGTTCCGCCGGAAGTGCAATGGCCAATCGCCTGAGCGAAGACGGCAAAAAATCCGTTCTGGTTCTCGAATTTGGTGGAACGGACTGGGGCCCATTCATTCAGATGCCCAGTGCACTGTCATATCCGATGAATATGAAGCGCTATGACTGGGGCTATGAAAGCGATCCAGAGCCTCATTTGGGTGGCCGTCGTCTGCATTGTCCGCGCGGCAAGGTCATTGGCGGCTCCAGCTCAATCAACGGCATGGTTTATGTCCGGGGCCACGCGCGCGATTTTGATCATTGGGACGAGTCCGGCGCGGCGGGTTGGTCCTATGCCGATGTCGCACCGTATTATGATCGAATGGAAAGTTGGGATTCAGGCGGGCATGGCGGCGACCCGGCTTGGCGGGGCCGCAACGGACCACTTCATGTAACACGCGGCAAGCGAGAGAATCCGCTGTACCACGCCTTCGTCGAGGCGGGCGCACAAGCCGGATTTGAGCTGACCGACGACTACAACGGCGAAAAACAAGAGGGCTTCGGCCCGATGGAGCAGACGGTTTGGCGCGGACGGCGCTGGTCAACTGCCAATGCCTATTTGCGGGACGCAATGAAGCGCCCGAACTGCGACTTGCTAAGCTGCTTTGCTCGCAAAGTTATCATTGAAGGCGGACGGGCAACGGGAGTTGAGGTCGAACGCGGTGGACAGATCGAAACCGTGAAAGCCCGGCGCGAAGTCATCGTTGCGGCTTCGGCAATCAATTCACCGAAACTCTTGCTTTTGTCCGGGATCGGCCCTGCGGCTCACCTGACCGAGCATGGCGTTGACGTAAAGGCGGATCGTCCCGGTGTTGGCCAAAACCTGCAAGACCATCTTGAACTCTATATTCAGCAAGCCTGCACGCAGCCTATCACGCTGTTCAAACACTGGAATTTATTCTCTAAAGCTCTGATCGGCGCGCAATGGCTGTTCACGAAAACGGGGATCGGTGCCAGCAACCAGTTTGAAAGCGCGGGTTTTATTCGGTCCAAAAAGGGAGTCGAATACCCGGATATTCAGTTTCACTTCCTCCCAATGGCCATCCGTTACGACGGAAAGGCCGCATCAGAGGGGCACGGATTTCAGGCGCATGTTGGCCCGATGCGCTCGCCGTCCCGCGGCAGAGTTGCCCTAAACAGCGCCGACCCGAAGGCCGACCCGTCGATTTTGTTTAATTACATGAGCACCGAAGAAGATTGGGCCGATTTCAGACACGGCATCCGCATCACCCGCGAGATTTTCGCTCAAAAGGCCTTTGACCCCTTTCGCGGCGTCGCCATTCAACCGAAAGACTCGGTTCAATCGGATGAAGAACTCAACGAATTCATCCGAGATAACGTGGAAAGCGCTTACCACCCCTGCGGCACGTGCAAGATGGGAGCGGCAGATGATCCGATGGCGGTCGTCGATCCTGAGTGCCGGGTGATTGGCGTTGACGGACTTCGCGTCGCCGACAGCTCAATTTTCCCAAGGATTACAAACGGAAACCTCAATGCTCCGTCTATCATGACGGGAGAGAAGGCATCGGATCACATCCTCGGACGTACCCCATTGACTCGAACCAATCGCGAGCCGTGGATAAACCCACGCTGGCGCGAGTCCGACCGTTGACGCAAGGGCAACGATCCAGTAACGAAACGCCAGCTATAAGAATTCGACTTTTTCAGCACTTAGATCCGCGAAATTTGGAATTCGGTCTTGCCGGGCAAAGGGCTGCAACACGCTCGCTCGCCTGATGTCGACATTCTAGGCCGATGTTTTCTTCTTCGCGGGTTTGAGCGCATCACGCCTGAGGCCTATGGCCTCGTAATTTCTGGTTTTTTGCCAGATCACTCTGTCTTCGTGAGACCGCCATGAGCCTTGGCTGGCAAGCTTTAATACCTGCTCGACGATGGAGCCGCAGCGTCACCAAAGACACGGTGCGGGCTGACCTTATTGCGGGTTTTACGAACGCTACGATTGTTTTGCCGCAAGCAGTGGCCTTTGCCACGATTGCGGGCCTTCCGCCTGAATACGGCCTCTACACTGCGATGGTGACGCCGATCATCGCCGCGCTGTTTGGCTCGTCGATGATCATGATCTCTGGCCCAACCACCGCGATCTCTGCCGTGGTGTTCAGTACGGTTTCAGGACTGCACGTTCCGGGGACAGAAGCGTTTATCCAGATGGTGCTGCTGTTAACGCTGCTGGTTGGGCTGATCCAATTTGCACTGGGTTATGCCGGTATCGGGCGTCTCGTCGCGTTCGTCTCACATTCGGTCATGTTGGGATTTACCGCGGCAGCGGCGGTCTTGATTGCAGCGAGTCAGCTTTCGGATGCCTTAGGCGTGGATACCGAGCGGGGCGGTTCGGTTTTCGAACGTATCGTGCGGACGATCAATGTCTTCGACAGTACGAATTGGCGCGCCGTCGTCATCGCGGCCACGGCCCTAATCGTTGCCGCCGTTGTGAAGCGCTACTGGAAGCGCGGCCCAAACTTTATCATTGGCCTCGCAGTGGCCAGTATTCTCGCGTACTTCCTTGATGCCGTTTCGAATGGCGTGAAGATGGTGGGCGCGTTGCCGTCTGTTGTCCCCAGCATGAAGGCCCCTGAAGTTAATCTCGATACCTTAGCAATTTCGGTCGAAGGGGCGTTTGCTATTGCTCTGATCGGGCTTCTGGAGGCCATATCTATCGGTCGCGCTTTTGCCTTTAAATCGGGGGGGCGGTTCGATGCTGACCAAGAGATTGTCGGCCAAGGTCTGTCCAATATATTCGGTAGTTTTTTCCAAGCCTATCCCGGTTCAGGTTCGTTTACGCGCAGCGGCGTGAACTTTGAGGCTGGTGCCCAGACGCCGATGTCCGCGATTGCGGCGTCGATCTTCCTCTTTTTACTCTTACTTTTGCTGAAGCCTTTAGCGGCGAGTATTCCGATCCCTGCCCTGGCAGGCATCATTTTGTTGGTCGCATATAAGCTGATCTCCTTCGAAGAAATCAAAACCATCATTCAGTCGAGTAAGGCTGAAATGGCGATCATCCTTGCGACCTTCCTTGCCGGGCTGCTCGTGAAGCTGGAATTCGCGATTTATGTCGGTGTGATCCTGTCTTTGCTGATCTTCTTGTCAAAGTCGTCCCGCCCAACTTTGGCGATCAGTGCACCAGATAAAGACGGAATTTTTCGCAACGCACAGGTCTTCGGTATCGAACAGTGCCCTCAAGTCGTTTTCACACGCCTTGACGGTGCGCTGTATTTTGGGTCGGTCGAGGCCATCGAACGTGCTTTCCGGCGCATCGACAAGCAAAACCCGCTTCAGAAACATATGGTGTTGGTGCTGAAAGGCGTCGGTGACATCGACATGCCCGGCGGCATGTGCATCGTCGAGGAGGCTCGTCGCCGCAGGCGCGCTGGTGGCGGTCTCTACATCGTCGCGCGATATGCGCCATTGTTAAACCAGCTCAAAAAGCTCGGCGTCACGGATGGGATTGGCGGAGAGCAAATGATCTACGCCAACAAAGGCGATGCCGTTGCCGGGGTGCTTGACCGGCTTGACGGACCGCCATGTGCCGCATGTACGAAACGAATTTTCATGGAATGTGGGCTGCGCCCCGGAGGCCCCGGTGAGATCGTCCCGCGCCCACCTGCTAAGTCCAAGTCGGACGACGATCTGGACGCCCCCTTCGCAAATGGTGCAACCAGCACGCCCGTCGGTTAGAGTAAAAGCCACGCGCCACAACGACGCAGACTGAGAGGGCGACATGGCAGCTTTGATTAAAGCGATGGACGTGGGCGTTAATCTGGGCGCACGTAAGGTGCTGCACGGTATCACGATGTCGATCGAGGAAGGTGAGATCGTCACAATCCTCGGACCAAACGGGTCTGGGAAGACCACCCTCCTCCGCACGTTGAGCGGTGCACTCGAACCGACACGCGGTCGTCTGATCCGCAGGGATGACCTCAAAATCGGCTACACGCCGCAGCGCCTCGCACTTGATACAACGATGCCGTTGACAGTCGAGCGCTTCCTATCTCTCGTGTCCAATACGACCCGTCGCGACAGACAAAACGCGTTGGAGCGCGTCGGCCTGAATTCGGCGAAAACTGATCAGCTCTCGGCTCTGTCCGGTGGCCAGTTTCAACGCGTCCTGCTGGCGCGCGCGATTCTTCGAAAGCCGAACCTACTGGCGCTGGACGAGCCAACTCAGGGTTTGGATCAACCCGGCACAGCGGCGTTTTATACATTGATCGAGGAACTACGTGCGGAGACGGGCTGCGCCGTATTGATGGTCAGTCACGATCTGCACGTAGTCATGAGCGCGTCAGACCGTGTCCTGTGCGTCAATGGGCATATCTGCTGCGAGGGAACACCAACGGTTGTTTCCAATGCTCCCGAATATCAGGCGATGTTCGGCAAAGGAACGGCAGGCACGCTCGCGCTCTATCAACACCATCACGACCATTCGCATGGCGATGGATAGAGCCGAACAACGCCCTAACCGGAACGCCGCGTTATTGCGACACCGAAAACTGCAACGGACCCAGTGGGACATCCTTGCCGTTTACGGCTGTCATATCTTGCGGACATGCTGACATAACAGCGAGGCAGTCCATCCTGGCGCGCATGACGACGTAATCTCCGGCTGATGCCGCCGGCGGTGTCCACGCATAGCCGCCAGTCTGATCGACCGGAATGTTCATCCATAAATTCAAGGGCGCCGGAACATGCTTTGCGGACAGGCCGATCGCCGATAGCGCCATACGGAAGTTATCTGCGCAATTATCATGATAGCTGGTACAGCCCAACTCGACATAGCGAGTGTGATCACATGCCGCGATCAGCGTGTCGTGTACCCCCGGAGAGGTATCCTCTTCCAATGTAACAATCGCCCGCCGCCGATTGGTCACGAGCGTATCGCCTTCATTGATGTAAATACGCCCTAAGGCCGTGCGACAATGTTCCATCGACAGAAATTCGAATGGTGAACCGGCAGCAAGCGCGAAAAAATCACAGACCTGATGACCGCTGGGTGTGATCACCTTCAGCGCATCGCCCTCGCGCAGTCGCACGGCTCGTCCATGTTTGGCTGGGATCGTATAAAGCTTATCCGCCTCCGCATATGCGTCCGGCGAGATCGGCGACGAGAGCGTGTCGTTTATGCCATCAGGCTGATCGGGGAGATAGGCGGTCATGCTTAATCCTCCGCAATATCTTCATTCCAGAGTTCAGGCTTTTCTTTGATGAAGCGCGTCATTAACGCGATACAGTCTGGATCATCAGCGATTACGACTTCGACGCCCTTCGAGCGCAGAAACTCTTCGTTGCCGCCAAATGTCGTGTTCTCGGCAATAACAACGCGGGGAATCCCAAACTGGATGATCGTGCCCGTACACATCATGCATGGGCTAAGCGATGTATAGAGGGTCGTATCCTTATAGGTCTTTTGCCGCCCTGCCTTCCGCAAGGCATCCATCTCGCCATGCGCGATGGGATCGCCCTTTTGAACCCGCTGGTTTCGCCCCTGACTCACGACCGTGTCGCCACGCGCAAGGACGGAGCCGATGGGGCACCCTCCCTCATCATACCCAGCTTTCGCCTCGTCATAGGCGATCTTCAGATGCTTGCGATCCGATTCGGTCAGCATGACGACACTCCGGCTTACGATTGGGGAGAGGGATAATATGGAAGGGTTTCCACGCGCGGCTGAAAACCATTTGCCTTGAGCGCATCGAGATGATCCGCAATGTCCCGCAGCGGCGCGAACCAGACATCGCGATTTTGCAGCGTATGCTCCAACCACTTCTCAACTTGACGCCAGCGCGCGAGGCGTCCCGTCAAAAATGGATGAACAATCAGCATAAAGAAACCGCCCGCCTCGTATTGCGCCTCGAATTCTTCCCAGAACCCTGCCAAGCCCGCAGATGGGCCGCGCACCGGCATCATATATCCAATCTCATCATAATGCGCGAAGGGTGGCCAATCATCAGTTCCCCAATGCACCGGCATTTCATAGAGCGAGCCATTGGCCGTCCGCATCTCATAAGGAATGTCATCGGCCATCAGCGAGCTGTCATAGCGAAAGTTATGCTTCACAAGCAGGTCAATCACCTGCTGAGTCACATTATAAACCGGAGCGCGATACCCGACTGGCGCGGCGCCACAATGACGCTGATGCGCGTTCATCGCGCGCTCGAACGCTTCTTCCTGCGCCGCGCCTTTGGTGACGATTGGATCTTCATGAATCCAACCGTGGTGGCCGATTTCATGGCCCTCCTTCAAAATCGCTTCGACGGTTTCGGGATAGGTCTCCAGACACCAACCGGGAATGAAAAACGATTGTTTCATTTCCATCCGGCGATAGGTTTCCAGAATACGCGGCAACGCCACCGTAGGACCGTAGCGCCCCATCGAAATCGGGTAGAGACGATCAAAGGAGTCTTCGGGGCGCGCAATATGGATCAAACTGTCGGCGTCCATATCAAACGTAATCGCGCAAGCGCATTTCGCGCCATTTGGCCAAGGAATTGGATTTTGAATCATACCTTATCCTCCGGCAAGAGATGCGCGTTATTGCTTGCCCAACTCAAATGAAACGCGCCGCCTGAATGAATGTCGAGGTCGGTCAAGGCGCGCTCTTGTAGTTGAACCTTAAATTCGGTGCCATCTGCCGCCTCCAAAAACAGCGTCACGATAGACCCGACAAATTCTTCCGAGATCAAGGTCGCTACGACCGTATTTTCGGCGTCCACTGGGTCACGGGTGATGCGAACCATATCGGCGGCAATCACGATACTCGCGGCGGTACCAATGGTCGGCGCGACGGTTGCCGTCGGGGCCGCGAAGGAGCCAACTGGCGTTTCGAGAACGGCACGTTCCGACTCTGCACTTTGTATCGTGCCGGTTAGGATATTATTTCGACCCACAAACTCGGCGACAAACCGATTGGCCGGTGCGCGGTAAATCTCGCGTGGATTGCCAATCTGTGCGATTTCACCTTGAGACATAATGACCACACGGTCCGCCATCGCGAAGGCTTCGGAATGCGAGTGGGTCACGTAGACGAACGTAATCCCGAGTTCTCGTTGCAATCGTGTCAGAACCCCTTGCATTCGGATCACCAAGTGTGCGTCGAGCGCAGACAGCGGTTCGTCAAGCAACAAGAGTTGAGGTTCGGTCACGAGCGACCGTGCCAGAGCAACACGCTGCTTCTGGCCACCCGATAGAGTTTCAATATTCCGCTCGACAAACTCGCCAATCTCAAGTCGCTCAATCCAATCAAGCGCGCGCTTGCGGCGTTCGCCCGCCGACACGCCGCGCATTTTCAACCCAAATTCGACATTCTCGCGGACATTTAGAAACGGGAAAAGCGCGAGACTTTGCCAGACCATCGGTGTGTCGCGTTGGTGGGGGGGCACATCGTTCATAAGCTGGCCGTCAATACGGATGTCCCCCGCGCTTGGCTGTTCCAGCCCCGCCAGCATCCGCAGCGTCGTCGTCTTTCCGCACCCCGATGGCCCCATAATCGCGACGAACTCACCGGCATGAATGCTCAGGTCTGCGCGCTTTACCGCGACAAAGTCACCGAAGCGCTTTTCCACACCGTCAAGGACAACCAACGGCTCACTCATTGAGGACTCCGATTTAATCGAAAGAAAATCGAGAGCTGGGCAATCACGACTAAAGTCATTGACGTCAAAAAGACCAACGTGCCAATGGCGTTCACTTGCGGATCAATCGTGCCCTGAACGATCTCCAATACGTGCACAGGCAGTGTCTTGTTCAAGCCAGAGACAAACCACGCGACGGTGAATTCATCGAATGAAACCGCCGCTGTCAAAAAGAGTGAGCTGACAATCGCGGGAAGACAAAACGGCAAGATTACTTCGCGCATGGCGCGCCATTCGCTTGCGCCGAGATTCCACGCCGCGGCCTCCAGACTCTCATCCATTTGATTCAAGCGCAGCCGGATAATGGCCATTGCGAAAGGTGCGGTCAGGACGGTATGCGCGAAAATGATCGAATAGACTTGTCCCGAAATCCCAACTTTTGAAAACCACGCCAACATCGCAAGCGCCATGATGATCAAAGGAATCGTCGGCGGCAGAAGGATGATACCGAGATACGCCCCCTTCCCGCGAAAGTTATATCGGTAGTCCGAATAGGCCGTGCAAAACCCCAAGATTGTTGCCAGCACAGACGCACACGCGGAGACGATCAGACTGTTGCGCGCCGCCTTCCAAAAATCGGGATCAGCAAAAATGGTCTCATACCAATGTGTCGTAAACTCACCGAGGGGGATCGTCGGAAAACGATCCGAGTTGAATGAGAAGATCATGCTCATCACGACGGGCGCGAAAACGAAGACGAAGACCGCCACCACGTAAATCTTGAGCGCCCAAATTCCAACTCTCCCCGTCATCGGCTTGCTCTCTTTCGATACGCAAGAACAATCGCCGTGAAGGCGACGACAAACAAAGTCAGCATCATGATGACAGCAACCACGGCAGCCCTCGGCCATTGCTGTCCAGCTTTGGTCGTGTCGATTATCAGGATCGGCAAGGTTGGTGGCTTCGATCCGCCCAAATAGTAAGGGGCTACGAAATCGCCAAACGACAGGATGAACGCAAAGAGCGCGGCGACGATTAGCCCCGTTTTTGCGGCGGGCA
The DNA here is from genome assembly GCA_964549375.1 of uncultured Neomegalonema sp. Classification (GTDB taxonomy): domain Bacteria; phylum Pseudomonadota; class Alphaproteobacteria; order Rhodobacterales; family Rhodobacteraceae; genus JAHDDY01. Next base: position 4,710 of record CAZJWF010000052.1, on the reverse strand, counting down.
GGATCACGGCGAGGATTGTTCGCCAGGGCGGGCAACCGAGATTTTGTGCCGCTTGAATCAAAGCGCGATCCACGCTCGCTAACGACACGGTCTGCAAGATCACGACCAGCGGCAAGGTAAGCGTTAAATAACCGACGATCGTTCCGAAAACACTGTTGAGCATCGTGAACGGGCCAAGCCCGATATAGCTCAAACCCGCATTGATCACGCCCGACTCTGCGAGGATGACGTACCACGAAAATGTCCGCACCAAATAACTTGTGAAGAATGGAATGATCAGCAGAAAAATCGCCCACCGGCGGACCGTCTCCGACGACCGAAACGCCAAGACAAATGCTGCCGGAAAAGCGAGTAGCGAGGCCGTTAGGGACGACAAGGTCGCCAGACCGAGCGTAAACCAATAGCTGTCCCACACGTAACCGCGCGAGAGCATCTTATCCCAGTTCTTGAACTCAAACGCCTCGACCATGCGATAATTCTTCACAAGGAAGAATGACATCGCGATCATGAACAGCAATGGTCCGATGAAGAACACCGCCTGCCAAACGATAATTGGCAGGCGGAAGGTCAGAGCATACGCATTCGGACGGCGCATCAGGTACACTGCCAGTTCAACGGCGGCACTGGATCAAGCGTTTTTGTATTCGGACCAGAAGTCGTTCCAGTCCTCCAGATCCTGTTGAACCGGAATATCGCGGTAATGGATGCGCCCTTCATCAATCAACCCAATCGGCTCGTTCTTGTGGCCTTTTACCTGACCCGAACGTTTTGCTTCCGCCTCATCCTCTTTTTGCAACAGAGCACGTCCCGCAGCCGTAACGCAGTGGCCGGGATAGCCAAGCATCTGCGCCGTTTTCACCTGACCCTCTGGCGACATGGTGTAGGCGAGATATTTCAGCGCCATGTCTTTTTTCTCAGAGGTCTTCACAATGGAATAACTCTCGGTCCATTGGATGCCACCCTCTTCTGGAACGACAGAGGAGACCCGCGCGCCGTCACGTTCAAGGATGCCCGTCACCCAATCACCAATGCCGCACATCGCAAGCATCTCACCATTCTTGAGACCGGCGAAGGTACCACCAAAATCAAAATAGCCGCCAACTTGTGGCTTGAGTGACATCGTGCGCGCTTGAACTTTCTCCCATGCATCATCGTCGATATCGAACGGGTTCGCATTGCCCTCCAGCAAACTCATTTGGCCTAGCGACGGCAAATGCCAATCGAAATGGCCCACTTTGCCCTCGACCTTAGGCATCCAGAACGCCTCGTAAGTCGAAGCCTCTTTCTCGCTCATCGCATCCTTGTTGTAGGAAACGCCAAGGTGCCCAAACCGCGAAATTAGGGAGAACAACTTCCCATCTTCATCCCAGTGACCCGAAAACTTTGTGAAGTCCTCGTGCAGCAGGTCGTCCATCGGATAGTCGTCAGGGTTCAACTCCTCGACAAGTTCGTTGGCGATCAGCAGTTTCGCGTATTCCGCATCAGTGTGGATGATGTCAAAGGTGCCCGGCGGGTTCTGTGCCAACGCCGCCAACATGTTATCGCCGCCCGCATAATATTTCGGCACGAACTTGACATTGTTCTCTTCTTCGAACGCTCCGACCATGTCGGGCTCCGCAGTGCCGTACCAACCGAGCATGTTCAGCTCGACGGTGTCGGCCCAAGCGCGGTTCACGAATGGTGCGGAAAGTACAGCCGCCGCACCAGTTTGTAGCAACGTCCGTTTTGTGAGCGCGATTGATCCGCTCGCTGTCCCATTTTTCATCTCGTTTCTCCGATCCCGTTCTCTATTTCCGATCTGTCGAACATGGCCGAGCAAATCTGTAACCCGGTCTAAAGCTTAGACAGTGAAACGCGCGAGTGCCAAGCTCTATTCTACATCACGCTTGCCCGCCCCATTTACTCGGTTATGCTCAATCGATGAACAGAACCGAGTTTCACAAGCTTTTTATGTCTCCGGGACCCGTGGTTTTGCCGGTCATACATGTTCTCGACTCGCCCCGAACCATTCGCAATGTCGAAACAGTGCTAGAGGCGGGCGCGGCAGGCTGTTTTTTGATCAACCATGACTTTGGCGTAGACCAGTTCAAGCCGATCATCCGGGACACACGCGCACAGTTTCCGTCGCTATGGATGGGATTGAACTTTCTGGCCGTGACGGGACGTGATGCGTTTCCGGTTCTGGGGCAATTGGAGGCTGAAGGCTGTGCCATCGACGCCTATTGGGCCGATGACGCGAGGATCGACGAACGGGTCGATAATCAAGTCGAGGCCGAAGAAATCTTGCGTATTCGGAACGATAGCGGCTGGAATGGGATGTATTTCGGAGGAACGGCATTCAAGAAACAGCGCCCGGTTGCCGATTCTGAACTCGGCACGTCTGCGGCTATCGCAAAGAACTATATGGATGTGGTGACAACCTCTGGCATCGCGACGGGTGAAGAGGTGGACGATTCTAAAGTGGTAACGTTCCGGGACGCTATTGGCGATAAACCGCTTGCGCTTGCCTCAGGGGTCACGCCTGAAAATGCCGACCGTTATGCTGATGTGGATTGCTTCATGGTTGCCACTGGAGTCAGCTTACCTGGAAATTTCTACGATATAGACCCGCAGCTACTTACTGCCCTGATCGCAAAGACTCGGCAACTCGGATTGAAGGAGGAGCGCTCATGACAACGCCGACCGATAGGGGACCGCGCGACGACCGCTGGTATCTGAACCTGATGTCACCAAACACCAAGGGCGATAAATTTGCGTGGCTTGATCCGACATCGATTTATATCAACGGTCCCGCGTTCCACGACGTTCTCGATGATCTGGTCGCTGACCTCGAAGGTTGTGAATGCGACGTCGTGGCTGGGCTGGATGCAATGGGGTTTGTGCTTGCGTCGGCGCTCGCTGTGCGGTTGGCCGTCGGCTTCCTGCCGATCCGCAAAGCAGGCAAGCTATGCGTCGATACCGACAAGGTGAGTTTTTCGAACTATTCAGGGCGCACGCAAGATATGGAAATGCGCCTGCCCGCATTCGCCCCCGGCACCCGCGTTTTGCTGGTGGACCAATGGGTCGAAACGGGGGGGACAATGGACGGAGCCATTCAGTTGGTGAAACGACAGAAAGGCATCGTTGCGGGACTGCTGGCGATTGCAATCGAAGACAACGGACGAACTGCCGAATATCGAAAGAAATATCATTGCGTTAGCGCCGTTGTTCCCGGCTCCAAATGGCAGGCAGAGTGCAACCAGCAAACGCTTTCGAGCTTTGCAGACTACAAACCCGAAATGGTTTTCCCCACCATAAAATAAAATGGCCGCTGTCGATACGAACCAACGACAGCGGCCATTTATGTATTTTGGAAGACAGCTAACACAGAAAGCTGTCTTCGGTCGTCGTTACTGTGTCGACGTCGTTGACGAGGACGAGTCATCATCGTCGTCCAGAGCGACAATCGCGATACCGATCAGCGCGGCAGCGCCAACACCAGCAGCAACCAATCCAGCGTTACCCAGACCAACCGCAGGGGCGGCCACGGCAACTGGCGGCGGCGGAGGTACATAAGCTGGCAGTGGCGGAGGTGGCGGTGGAGGTGGCGGCGCAACTGCTACAGGTGGTGGTGGTGGTGGTGGTGGTGGAGCAACAGCGCCCGTGGTTCCGTAAAACGGTTTCAACTCACCAAGCTCGGCAGACGTCAGCGGCGTGCCGCAATCCTCGATCAGCAGCGAGCCACCTTGCCCCCCACCCGTTCTCGAGTCGATCTGACGACAAGCGTAGGTCTGACCGAGCGTGGTCGTATCAAGCCTGCCATACCGATCTCCGCCGTCGGCGCCAGGCGAAACGTCAGAAATTCTGCTTGGATCAAGCGGCGTTAGCTCAACACAAGGTTGGCCGTTCGCGCTCAAGCCCGTTGCTGGGTTACACGAAGATAACGCCGACTGGGCACTTGCTGGGCTCTGCATTACCGCGAATGCCGCAACAAATACGCCTGAGATTGCCAGCGAGGACATCAAAGGACGAAAGTTCATTTCACACCTATAAAATTCACCAAGACGCCACAACGGTAACGCCAATGTTAGATCTATGATAGCCCCCAAAGTAGGTAGACGGTCAACTTTGACGTAAAAAGGGCATGGATAACGTCAAAAACGAGAAATTTTAACCTAAGATACTGAGAAGCACTGCTGATTAGCGAAATTTTTTTTCCTACGGTATCTTTAGAGATTTAACAATCACGTCCATCATCAAGGTTATAGCAATCTTAACGAGTGTGCGCTGTTAACGATTCATCCTTAGTGCTTATGAAACCTAATCTCTGCTAATCTTTCCCTGGCGACTCGGTAGTGAGGACGAAGATATGACAGAGCTCTTGAAGCGATTTGCACGTTCTGAATCCGGGGAGACGGGAATCGAGTATGCAATTATCGCAGCCTTTATCTCGCTCGCCATTATTGCTGGTTTAAGATTATCAGCGTCTCACACTACCGGCCACTATACTGATATTGCCGAAGGCATCCGAGACGCAAAAAACTAAACTTTACTGGACGCTGTTGGCAATTCATGCCGATTCAGTCAAAGTTCGGAAATGGCAAAGTTTCCAAACAGATTTATATCGCAACTCACCGATATTGTTGGTGCGCCAAACGTTCATGACAAAGACCAGTTAGCGCATAAAAATAACGGATTTCATTCTGACAACTTAGCGGCTGCGCTTGCTGT
>CAZJWF010000051.1:0-22687 GCA_964549375.1 uncultured Neomegalonema sp. | reverse complement strand
AAATCTGACAGAAACAGCGCTGGGCTGCATCGCGCAACTACCGCTTTGTTGCTAGGTATTTGCGAAACGGGTCTGAGAGCAGGAATTCAGCAAATTGTTGGGGTTTTCGACCGACGAATGATCTCGATCTATCGCAGGGGCGGCTGGCCACCCGAAGTCGTCGGGGAAAGTGGCACTGGACGTGAAGCCGTTTTTCTTGGTGTTTGGGATGTCAGCGACGCTCACGCCCAGTCAATTCGAGACGCGGGCAAGCTTAAGGGGTCAATCCTAGAAAAAGAGTCCCGTAATCGCGCCGCTCGCCTGCTGGACGCGGCTTAACGCTCGGCGAGCGCATCATCCAAAACGGCGCGAACATCATCAAGCGAGACATCGCGCGTAACAAAGGCATCGCCAATCTCACGAGCAAGGATAAAGGCAGGAACGCCACCAACGACCTTTTTATCCTGAGCCATTAAGTCGATCAGGGCATCAGCTCCGGGCAAATCACCATCAATATCCGCCAAACGTGTCTTCATCTTCATCGCCGAAAGATGGGCGCACACGCGCGATGGGGTTTCTTGACTGCACTGCCCCATCCGCGACGAAAGCTCAAAGGCCAAGCCCATTCCAATCGAAACGCCTTCACCGTGTAGCAAACGGTCCGAATATCCCGTCGCGGCCTCCAGGGCATGTCCGAAGGTATGTCCCAAGTTCAAAAGCGCACGATCACCGCGTTCGTGCTCATCTCTGGAGACAATATCCGCTTTAGCCTGAATCGAGCGTGCAACTGCCTGAGCGCGGAGAGACTTATCGCCCATCGCCAACGCAGGCCCATTTTCTTCCAGCCATTCGAAAAACGCGAGATCACCTAACAGCCCGTATTTTGCGACTTCACCATAGCCCGCGAGAAACTCTCGGCCAGAAAGCGTATCAAGCACATCGATATCGGCCACGACGAGGCTGGGTTGGTGAAAAGCGCCGATCAAGTTCTTACCCGCAGGAGAATTGATGCCTGTCTTCCCGCCAACGGAGCTGTCGACTTGCGCCAAAAGAGACGTCGGAATCTGAATAAAGCGAATGCCTCGGCGTAAAATTGAGGCTGCGAACCCTGCTAAATCGCCAATGACGCCTCCACCAAACGCGATGAGGATGTCATCCCGCTCGATTCTCATTTCCAAAAGGCCTTCAACCGTCCGCTCCAGCATTCCCCAGCATTTCGTGCGCTCGCCGGGCGGAAGGATAACCGCCTCAGATTCAATATTCGCGACGCTCAAACCGTCTTGAAGTGCCTTTAGGTGAATTGAAGCCACTGTTTCGTCAGTGACAATCGCGCAGCGAGGACGTTTAAAAAACGGGGTGGCAAGCTCTCCTGCGCGGGCGAGCAAACCCGTTCCAACAACAACTTCATAGCTGCGCGAGCCGAGATCGACTCGAATGGTTTCCTCGTGGTCGATCATGCAAAAACCAACTCCCCACGGGCCTTGAGTTGACGGATAATTTCGGCAACCGCGACTTCATGAGGTTCATCCCGGCTATAGACCTCAACATCTGCCTCCGCGTAAATTGGATAGCGCTCCGTCATAAGCCGTCCCAAAATTTCTCGTGGATCGCCGCTATTCAACAACGGACGATTACCGCGTTTTCCGCACCGTTTCACCAAAACATCAAGATCGGCACGCATCCAGATCGTCGTTGCCCGCTCCAGCATCAGTCCACGGGTCACATCATCAATAAATGCCCCCCCTCCGGTGGCCAGCACGAGGGGATCTTCATCCAAAAGCCGAGCAATAACCCGTCGTTCGCCATCACGAAACTCGGCTTCCCCGCGCGTTTCAAAGATATCTGGGATGATCATGCCCGCTGCACGCTCAATTTCCCGATCCGCATCCAAAAACCGGGCACCGATCACTGTGGCAACCCGGCGACCAATCGCACTTTTCCCGGCTCCCATCAAACCGACGAGCGCGATATGCTTTCTTAATGTCGCCCTGTTTTCTAAGGGCTGTTGATCTTTCGCCATAATTTTCCATCACGACGAGTGAAACGCCCACTACGCCAAATAGGATCAATCGTTTATATGGGCTAAGCCGCTCGCGCGCACTTATGCTCTATCCATAGGCTATAGTGACGCCGACGGTTGATTGAAAGGGAATACGATGCGCAGACTATTGCGGTTTTTGTTTCTGCTGACTTGCGTCGTGGCGCTGGGGGCGGTGGCCTATGTTTGGTTTGTCGATGTGCCTCCGGTCCAACGAGAAATCGTACAAAAGGTATCAGATGACGTACTCTTCCAGAAATAAGTTCGCACTGGCTTTGTCGCTGAGCCTGATCTGCGGCGGCGTCAGCGCTCAGGAAAGCGAGTTGGGTTTGCCATCCACGGCGGCGTCACCTGACGAACCGATTACCGTCGAACCAGGAGAAGCCATACGCGATTCGCGCCCTGTCAATGATGGGGTAACCGGCGGGGAGATTGGCGCAGCATCCACGCAAGCCGCCGGCCTTGTCGCCGCACAGTTGACCGGACTGCCAGAAACGATGTGGCAGGGAACCTCGGCCGCGAAGTCCCTTTCCGCCGTGGATAGCGCTCAACCAAGTGACCTTTGGCGGGTCAACGCGCTTATCCGTCGGGCGCTGGTCACTGGCGCAATTCCACCTGATGATGCGGATGGTCTGCTTGCGAGCCGCGCCGCCGCCCTCCTACGATTTGGCGCTGCGGAAGAAGCGGCAAGCCTCGCGGGGGTCGCTGGTTCGGCAGCCAACTCGGAGCTACGCCGAGTTGGTGCGGAAGCTGACCTGATTATTGGGCGCGGGGATGCCATCTGCAAATCGCCTGCAATTCTCCCAGAAAACCTGCCCAAAGAAGACCCGGATGGATTTTGGACATCTTTGCGCGGCTTTTGCCTCGCTAAATCGGGTGATCCTCTGGCTGCAGTAGCAATCGCGGCAATGCGCGAAGTTGGCGGTGTCGATCCAGTTGATGCCGAACTGCTGGAGGCGATGGTCGATGAGGGATTGGCGGAATTTATCCCAACCCCTCAGGGCGCAGATCTAACACCCCTTCGGATTGCCATTTTGCGCGCCTTGGGACGAGAGGTCGATGGGTTGGTGGAAACAGCACCTCTCAACATGCTCGCAGGTTTATTTGCCTTAGAAAGCACATCAGCGCGCAGTGCAGTTCTTGCCGCCGAGCGCCTGGAAGCGGCGGGATCAATTTCGACGGAAACGCTGGTCGAATTATACACCTTGCACGCCGACGCACTGGGGAACGACGCCGTTGGGACACGGGCGCTGGCTGTGCGGAATGCCATCCAGTCAAATGATGCCGCGAGCATCGGTAATTTTCTGCTTAAAACTGCCGAAGTTCAAGGAGCCGAGACCTACACTCGGATGGCTCGCGCTTTCGCGCCGCTTGCAGCAGATCTGCCTCCTGATTCGGCAAGTGGATTGGGCGCGGCGGGATATGCCATTCGTGATGCCTTGCTGCTGGACGGTCGAATTCAGGCTGCAGGTCGTTGGTCTGATGCACAAGGGCCGCGCTCTTTGCTGGATACCGCAGACACGAACGCGCTCTTTGCCATAGCTGACGCCACATGGCCTGGAATTTGGCAACGCGAATGGGGCGATGCGCTGCGGGGACGCGCTCGTGAGGGCGACGAGAACGCTCGGCGCGCTTTGGGCGCATTGGCCGGATTTGAAATCGGACCCGCTCCGTCTCTTCCGAACGAAGGATATCTAGCTATCGCTCGCGATGGTCATGTCGCCGAAACCTTGTTCGCCGCATCCAGCGCGATGCGCGTAGAAAATCCGGTTTCAGCACGAACACTCGATACGATGATACGCGCCTTGCGAGCCGTCAATCTGGATGCTGATGCGAGGGCCATCGCCATCGAAGCAATGCTGAGAGCACGATGGCAATGACGAATGGAGAGAAACACGCCGACGATGCCGTCGCCGCGTTTCTATCCAGCTTGGCCGCGGAGCGCGGTGCAGCGAAGAATACACTCGACGCGTATCGGCGTGATCTTGCCAATTACGAGATAACTTTGCGCGGATACGAATTGTCACCCGCCACCGCCCAACGTAACGATGTCGAAAGCTATATGGCAGGGTTGACCGCCGAAGGTCTGGCCGCGACGACGCGAGCGCGGCGATTGTCTGCCATCAAGCAACTTCATGCCTTTATGTATGCAGAAGGGTGGCGGGATAGTGACCCAGCCGCCCCCGTGCGCGGTCCCGCGCGTCCCCGACGATTACCCAAAACATTATCCACAGAGGACGTTTCTCAGCTCATCAACGCGGCACATCAAGGCGAGGGTTTGTCAAATGCACGGCGTGCCTGTCTGATCGAAGTTCTTTATGCGACAGGACTGCGCGTCACAGAACTCGTTTCCTTGCCAGTCGCGCAAATGCGGCGCCATCCACAAATGATCCGCGTAAAGGGCAAAGGAGATAAGGAACGCCTTGCACCGCTGTCAGACCGAGCACGAGAAGCGATTTCGACCTATCTGCCGTTGCGCGATGCCACCAAGGACAAAGACTCCCCGTATCTTTTTCCGTCGCGAGGAAAGCTAGGGCACCTGACGCGCGAAAGGTTTCATCAGATTATCCGCGAATTGGCGGTTCATGCAGGGTTAAACCCCAGCGGAATTTCGCCTCACACCATGCGCCATGCCTTCGCGACCCATATGCTCGCCAATGGCGCAGACCTCCGGGTGATTCAAACATTACTCGGACATGCCGACATCACGACGACTGAAATCTATACTCACGTGATGGACGAACAACTGCGCGATTTGGTGCTCGAAAAGCACCCGCTGGCTGTCGTTGCCAAACGCCGATGAGACGACTGATCAGTCGTCAAACGCTTCTTTCACCTTCACAGCAAGATCATTCAACGAGAAAGGTTTCGCGAGGAACCGGAAGTTTTCATCTTCCAACATCTCTTCCCGGAACGCATCCTCTGCATAGCCTGAGATAAAGATAAACGTGACGTCGGAGCGCAATTCGCGCACTTTCCGCATCATCTCAGGTCCAGTCATGCCCGGCATGATGACGTCCGACACGATCAGGTCAATCTCGTCGGGGTTTTCCATGACAATCTCTAACGCTTCCTCGCCACCAGCAGCGTCGAGCACTTTGTATCCGCGTAGTTCGAGCGCCCGGACCGCAAAGCTTCGAACGGCCTCTTCGTCTTCGACCAAGAGAACGCAGCCGCTACCCGATAAGTCTTTCGGTTTTGTCGCAGGCCCTTTTTTCGCGACGGCCACCTCTTCAGTCGGGGATTTCCCCTCATAACGAGGCAGGAAGATACGGAAGGTCGTACCTTTTCCGACCTCACTCTCACAAAAGATAAAGCCGTTCATCTGCTTGATGATGCCATAGACCGTCGAAAGACCGAGGCCAGTGCCCTGACCTTGGCCCTTCGTGGTAAAGAATGGTTCGAAAATTTTCTCTAAGTTCTCAGGAGCAATGCCTGACCCCGTATCGCTAATTTCGATCTGGACATAAGCATTCGGAGCCATCACATCGTAGTTGTCGATAATCGGATCATCGGGGGCGACATTGCTGGTCCGCATGATCAGTTGGCCACCCTCTGGCATGGCGTGACCGGCATTGACTCCAAGGTTCATGATTACCCGTTGGAATTCACTGCGGTCGATCCGTACAAGACCGAGGTCACGGGTATGCTGAACCTTAAACTCGACGCGCTCTGTCGTCAGATGGCGCAGCATCAAGCGCATATCGTCTAAAATATCGGTAAGCTGAGTAATTTCCCGGCGCATGGTTTGACGGCGGGAATACGCCAAAAGCTGCGAGATAAACTCGGCAGCACGTTCAGTTTGTGCGCGAATTTGAGTCAGGTATTCAAAGTCTGGATCGCCCTCATGATGACGCAGCATCAAAAGGTCTGTATGTCCGCGGATGGCCGTCAGCACATTATTGACATCATGTGCGATACCACCGGCGAGCTGCCCGACGGCTTGCATCTTTTGAACCTGGGCTAGCTGGTTCTCGATCTTCTTCATTTCGGTAACGTCGATCAGGTAGTTGAGCAAAAGCTCTCCCCGCTCCGTACTGATCGTATGAACATGAAAGCGCGCTTCATGCTCAACCCCCGCATCTCCTGTAAGCCTGACCTCCAAAGGTAAAGGAGCTTCACCGCCGTCGACGACTTCCGCGATACGTTCCATCACTTCGCTGCGGTCATGCGGTCGAACGGCGACGGATACCACTGCCCCAACCCGCGCCACACCGCCGGACATCTCGACGAGCATATCGTTTGCTTCGATAATTGTTCCGTCGGTGGTCGTAAGCGCAACCGCAACCGGTGCATCGTCGAGAAAACGAACGAGGCGTGATCCCGTTGTTGTCCCAACCTCAACGTCACGCTTTGGCGGAATTGGAAATACGAACGAGCGTGTCGATGCCCCGTTTTCCTCGCCTTCCGAGAGAGATTGAATGACTTGTATCTGGCGCAAATCACCTGCTGCATTTTTCAGCGTCGCCGCCTCTGAAACCGTCTCACCTACCTTCGCCAAAGCCGGGGACAGACGCCGCGCACCATCGGAGAAAACGTCTGTGAGCGACAAAGACTCTGTTTCGGACAGCGGCCATTCACGACCAATCCATTCCGCGAGAGTGGCGTTCATGGCGACAATTTTGCCCCCACGATCCGCGCTAAAATACCCAATTGGCGCTTGATCGAGATGCGTGTCCTGAAACTGTGGCGCAGAAAGATCGGGAGCAAGCTCGACCTGATCCAAAGCCCAAAGCATGGTATCCACGACGCCCGCAGGCGAAACGTCCGCCTTCAACAAAAACCCCTGATCTGAAAAGGCAAACTCCACTTGCCCTAACGTGTTGTCCGATGCCCCGCGCACAGCTTGATAAATTTTCTGTTCGGCGTCGGCATCTGCGCCAAAGAACCCTCGGATGTGCGCGCCTTTGCGACATGCGACGTTTAACTCAATCGCCAACCGCCGCGCAGACGCGTTCGCCGCTTGAATAACACCGAGTTCATTGGTCAGCAGATGTGGCTTGGGTGCGTGCTCCAAGACGCCAAAGGATGCCGTCGAGTTCTCAGTTTCGTCAGAGTCGCGTTGCAGGCGGAACAAAGCTGCAGCTCCCAATACGGTTTCCGATCCTTCCGGCACCCCAAGGAATAACGCGAAGAATACGGCCAAGAAAAGAGGAAGGTATCGAAGCATATACTTGGTTCCATCAGCACAATCACGCCGTTCTCCGGCCCGTGAAAGGTTTTGTAAACCTTCAATTGTTAATCGCCTGTTAACCGTCCCGTTACTTCTCAATCCGCCGAAATCGAGCGGCAAAAAACCCGTCGCAATCATCCCGTGCAGGCCACAAATTCAATGTGTCCTCCAGAACAAATTCTGGGTGCTGTTCCGCGAACCACGCGACTTGTTCTCTATTTTCTGACGGCAGAATTGAGCACGTCGCATATGTGAGCAATCCCCCGACCTTGACAAATCGTGCAGCGTTTTCAAGTGCTTCACGCTGAGACATATGAAGGGCGTCCAAGCGCTCCGGCGTGAGTCGCCACTTTCCCAACGGATCGCGTCGCCACGATCCTGAACCAGAACAAGGGGCGTCCACAAGGACCGTATCGCAGGCGCTTTCCGAGATTTGCGCTTGTGTCTTGAGCCGAATGACTGTCGCACCGCATTTTTTGGCTCGATCCAGCAAGTCCGTCATTCGCTTCGCGTCGACATCGTGGGCAAGCAAAACCCCCTGATTTTGCATCATTGCAGCAAGCGCGACGGTCTTCCCTCCTGCACCCGCGCAGTAATCGAGAACTTTCTCGCCCGGCTTCGCCTTCGAGAAGAGTGCGACGGCTTGCGAGGCCGCGTCTTGTGGTTCGATCAAACCGTCATGCCAAGCGGCTGTGCCAATGATCCGCGTTGAGAAAGGTAAACGTAGAGCGGTTTCGCAAAGAGGAACGGCTTGAACTTCAAAGCCTTCACCTTCTAGCGCGTTCTGGGCGTTCTTTATTGTTGTTTTCAGCGTATTGACCCGGACATCGAGCGGCGCACGGTACCTTAGAGCGTTTAGCTCCTTACCCGTCCTCTCGCCGAATACGGACCGCGCCTGTTCGATGAGCCAATCCGGCCAGTCGAGCCGCTCGGCATCCGAAACCGGGGGCAGACTCGTCTGAAGTGACGATCTTTCTTTATCGGTCAGAGCCTCAAGACCGTAACCGCCCGTGCAGAGCACGGCAATTTCGTCGATAGAAAAGCTTTCATCAGTAACGAGACTGCCTAGAACAAGCGCCCTGCCCGATGTGCCGTTTCCCAACACAGAGCACGAGCGCCGCATGCGAAGGCAGGTATAAACTCGGTCTGCAATGGCACGACGGTCCCCCGAACCAGCGAAGCGATTACGCCTCGCCCATCCCTTGAGCTGCGGGTCAACAAGGCGGGAATAATCTAAGGTATCCAGAATATCCGCAGCCGCAGACAAGCGGGCCGCTGGCGTCATTGGTTGGCCCTTCGAACGTCACGTAAGAGTCTGTTGATAAACAGGTATTTTCTCAAAATTATGCTCAAATACGAACTATTTCCGAGTGTACTTAACACTACAGCAATGCGAAGGGCGTATCATGTCCAATGAATAACTACACGACCTATCGGGGGTTGCCCAGTGCCAGACCTATCGCGCCGAAGCCTTTTGCAGCTATCCGCTGGGCTGGCCACGAGTGCCGCAGCCGCCACCCTTTCTACCAGCGCTCAGGCTGGTTCCTTGGGTTGGAGCCCCGTGGTTCTGCCCACGACGCGATACCCTTCCACGCCGCCCCGAGCCAAACCGGAGCGCCTGTTTATCAAGAGTCAACGGACCGGCGAAGTTTTCAACGATGTTGTCCGGCAAGGTGCCGTGATTTTTGATGATGCTTACGCGCAGCTAGACCACCTGATGCGAGATTGGCGACGAGACGAGACCATTTCGATGGATCGCAGTCTGATTGATTTACTCCTCTCAGTACAGCACGAAGTCGGCCATCAAGAACCCATCACGCTCATTTCCGGGTATCGTTCTCAATCGACAAACGACATGTTGCGTCGCCGAATGGGGAAAGTTGCGAAAAATTCTTACCACATTCGTGGTATGGCCGTTGATCTGAGAATTAATGGAACTTCAACCGGCGCATTACGGCAGGTCGCTATTCACCAAAATGCTGGCGGCGTCGGATACTATCCGGGGCGAGGTTTTGTCCACTTGGACACCGGGCCTATTCGTCACTGGATCGGTTAGACGGCCCCAAGTCGACCCAGCGCAGCCGGTGCATCGGACAGCCCGGATAACCTCATCATATGCCAAGCCATTGCCTGATTGCTGCTGAGCACAGGAATTCCCAGAGCTTCTTCCGCCCGAGGGATCACCGTCGCCGTCCGCAAACTGGTGCAAGCAACGAAAACCGCATCGACGTCACATTCTGCCGCTGTTGCAGTCACGGCATCAAAGATAGAATCCGGTGTGATCCGCGCAACCACTGCATCCTCAATCTGCTCGAAAGACGCCAGCGTCACAGTTTCGATCCCCGATTCCGTAAAGCGATCCCGCATCTTTTCCGACACTTCTGGGACATAGGGGGTGACAAGAGCGATGCGTTTTGCACCGAGTGCCTGAAGCGCCGCCTTTGTCGCCGAAAGGGGGTTCGTCACAGCGGCCTTAGGATAAACTGCGTTCACCCGATCAGCGATGCGGTCTTCGCCAATGACGGCACTGCCTGATGTACATCCGTATCCAATCACATCGAATGGAGCGGTTTCCGGGAACATCGCAACGGATTCGGAAAGATCATGCTCCATCCGCGAAAGCGTCTCGGACGTAACCGTTGGCTCGAACGGAATCCGAGAGTGATAAATCGCAACACCATCCGAAGGCAAGAAGTGGCGTAAATCATTTTCCATCGTTTCATCGGTCTTGAGGACAACAACACCGAGCGTCCCGCGCGTGCCGGCTCCGTCGTCCGTCTCAAACGAAAGCGCCGCCACGACTAGCGCTCCACCGGAGCGGAAATGCGAAGAGCGCGGATCGAAACATCGCCGCCCGCATTGAAGAAGGCAAAGCCCTTCCAGTCTTCGCGGAAGACTGTGTCGCGCGAAGTGATGATCGGGCGATTGTTCAACAAGACAATCATCTGACCATCAGAAAGGCGCGCCCAGCGCAGCTCATGCTGTTTGCCCGTCGTAAAGCCCGGCGCAGAGACTTTCGTAATGTCTTTATATCCGTTCGATCCACGGCGGGTCAGGACCACAACCGGCTGCGGTCCGCTGCGAAGTTCCAACCGATAACCAAGCCAATTCGCACCGCCTTGGTGCATAATGAAGTGCGCCGTCCCTTTTCCAGAATGATCAACAATCCGAGCGCCAAGAGAGAAGGCATTGCCGATGGTCGATTGAGACTCGATCAAAGCTGCCTGAGGTTTGGGCGCGTCGTTGTCAGCATCCGGTGCATCTCCCGTCAGCAGAACCTTGAGCAGCTCTTTCGGACGGATTGGCGCGTCGGAGACCTTTTCCGGGGCTTTCGCTCTCAAGCCATATGTCGGGTCGATAGACCAATCGCCCTGTCGGATACGCCAAGGCGGGTTGTTTTGGATTTCGCCATCCGTGAAGTAATCTTCAAGATATGCGAACGAGACAGAGCCGGGATCAATCGGCGGAACCTGCGTAACAGCTCCTGCACCGGGATCAGATGGCGTAAATGATCCCTGACTGGCATCGGATGGCGAACCGGCAGGCGGTGCCCCAGGATCGAGTGCTAAATTCGGATCAGTCGATGCCACGCTCGCCTCGTTCGGGTCGGCCTCCGGCGGTCCAACATCAATCGGGGCCTGCGGCAACGGATCACGGTACTTGTTCGCGAGCGCCTTCAAATCTTCGAGAAAGCCGGGAGCAGCGGCATTATAACGTTCTGCTCGGCGGAGAAGGTCATCCAGCTCGCCGGTCATCGTTGGCGCGCGGTCTGAACCCGGTGCCAGTGACCCCGTCGAATTCGGCGCGCTTGAGGGTAGAGCAATTTCGGGTTCAACCGTTTGTGGGTCAGGCAGCGCCTCGCCTGTCGGCTGAGGCAAGCTTGGTTCGGATCCTACCGTCTGGCCCGGAACCGCGACAGATTGTTGAGGTTGCGATGGGGGCAAGACCGGCCTTGCACGGTCGTAATAGGGCACATTCCCCTGCTGCTGTGCAGGCGCCTGCTCCTGAAATTGCGGCGTTGCCGATGGTTGCGGCGGGTTATACCCCTCGCCCGGCTGCGGCAGGCTGGAACCGCTTCGCGGCTGTTGAAAGGTTTGTTCCGGTAAAACAGTTGGCTGCTGCGACTGAGGTGGAGACAGCCCCAAGCTGTTCGAGCCGGGAATCGGCTGAAACTGTGGTTGCGGATCCGGAAAGGACGGCTGGGGTTGCGGAACAAGCAAGGGCTGTTGTCCGAAATTCTGTTGGGGCTGGAGCGATGGCTGTTGCTGGCCAAAATCCTGCTGCGGGAAGGGTTGGCCAAATCCGGGAGGAGGTGGCACCGGCAAGCCCGTATTTGGATCAAAAAAGATTGTTTGATTGTCGAATTGCGGCTGAACCTGAAAGGTTTGACCCTGTTGTTGTCCAAAAAGATTACCGTCGAGCGTGCCCGTTTGTTGAGCGTAAGCTGGCCCCATGAATGTGCCCAACGCTATCAAACTCGCTGCCGTTGTCCGCCGCATATGCTTCGTCCTCATCTCTCGACTGTTTTTCTTACACCTATAAACATATTCATAGCTTGACGCCACGCCCCAGAGAAACGGTATTTCAGTGGATTGTGGCAACAGAACGTTGTCGAGGTACAGGCGCACTGCCCGTCCCGGACTATGGAGCATGAGATGACCAAAATTCTCTACGGCGGAAAAGCGAGTGACGCACCCGTTTGGCGTGAAACTTTGCTCGCATTGAAGCCTGATCTGGATTTGGTGATGTCACCCGATGACTGCTCACCCGATGAGGTCGACATCATCCTCTATGAGCCAAGCGGGACAATTCAGGATATGCGCGCATATTCGGGAGTTGCAGCAATCCAAAGCCTTTGGGCCGGGGTCGAGACGTTGCTTGCAAGCGATACGCTTCCGGTTGGACCGCCTTTGCTTCGCATGGTTGAAGACGGAATGACGGTTGGCATGACTGATTACGTCGTTGGCCATGCCTATCGTGCCCATCTGGGCGTCGTGCAACAGCAGAAGGATCAAGCGAACGGCGTGTGGGGGAGCGCGAATCCACCACTATCGCGTGACCGAAAAGTGGGAATTGTCGGGCTTGGCGCGCTGGGCCGTGATGCCGCAGAACGATTGCGCGACATGCGGTTTGATGTACGGGGGTGGAGTCGCACGGAGAAAGAAATCGAGGGAGTTCAATGCCTTTTCGGGCCGGACGGGTTTCAGAGAGTACTCGCTGAAAGCGAAATTTTGATCCTGTTGGCCCCTCATACGCCAGAAACCGAGAATTTGTTGAATGAAGCAGCCTTTGCCGCGATGCGCGAGGGCGCTCACCTGATCAATGCGGCGCGCGGCGCTTTGATTGACGAAGAAGCCCTGCTTTCGGCGCTGGATTCAGGCAAAATTGGAACGGCAACACTGGATGTTTTCCGAAAAGAGCCACTACCGTCGGATCATGCGCTATGGCAGCACCCGAACGTGCTGATCACCCCGCACATTGCGAGCGTGACACGATCCGAGACGGCGGCGCTGGCGATACTCGAACAGGTGGAACGATTCGAGACAGGACGGCCTTTCTTGCATACTGTCGAACGCGAAAGAGGCTATTGAAGTGATTCTCGCATTATCCGCGCTGCTACGAGACTGAGTTGATGAGTACTGAGAACGATCCTTCACGGCCTGTTTTGATCAAGCCTGCGCCGCGAAGCGCATTTTGGCAGCGGTTGCGGAATAACTTTCTAACCGGAATCGTTATTTTCGCCCCGATTTCGATCACGATCTATCTGGTCTGGCTGTTCCTGAATTTCGTCGATTCCTGGGTGCTGAACTATGTGCCCAAAGCCTATAATCCCGCAGAATATCTGCCGATTTCGATCCCGGGCATCGGTGTGGTTGTCTTTTTCTTCTTCGTCGCGGTACTGGGCGCGCTGACGAAAGGTTTTTTCGGACGGCAACTTTTCCGGTTCGGCGAGCGGCTGGTAGATCGGATGCCGGTCGTTCGGTCGATCTACACGACACTAAAGCAAATTGTGGAGACGATTTTCGCGCGCGAAGGTCACGACTCGTTCGAGCAAGTGTGCCTATTAGAATATCCACGTCGCGGTCTTTGGGCCGTGGCGTTCGTCACCACGGATACCAGCGGTGAAATCGCGGAAAAGAACTCGGCGGCGGGCCCGTTGGTCAGCGTCTTCCTGCCTACGACACCAAACCCGACTTCCGGATTTTTGCTGTTCGTTCCGAAAGAAGACTTGATCCTGCTGGAAATGAGTGTCGAGGAGGCAGCGAAACAAGTCATCTCTGCCGGACTGGTGACTCCGCCTTGGCCGCCCCTTACGGCAGAGCAGAAAGCCGCGCTTGAGCGAGAGGCCGATCGTCAAAAAGCACTCGAAAACTGAACAGTCAGCCCGACCAACCGACATCATGGTTCATGGATTGCGAGGGGTGATCGCAGCCCGCATCGCCGACGATTTTTGCAGGAACGCCAGCCACGGTCACGCAATGCGGGACGTCGTGCAACACGACCGAACCCGCACCTACCCGCGAATCTTCGCCGATGCGGATGTTGCCAAGAATGTGCGCCCCCGCGCCGATTAGGACGCCGCGACCAATCTTTGGATGGCGATCACCCCCCTCCTTACCCGTACCGCCAAGGGTAACAGAGTGGAGCATCGAGACATCATCCTCAACAACAGCAGTCTCGCCGATGACAATCGAGGTCGCATGGTCGATCATGATGCCTTTTCCGATTTGTGCACCGGGATGAATGTCGACGCCGAAGACCTCGGAAACACGCATCTGAATGAATTGTGCGAGGGGCTTTCGATCTCGTGTCCACAAGGCATGTGCAATCCGCGATGCCTGTAGTGCCATGAACCCCTTAAAGAACAACAAGGGTTGCAAATAACTGGTGCAAGCAGGGTCACGTTCGAAGACCGCAGCAACGTCGGCGCGGGCACGTTCGCTGATTTCAGGAGCTTCGCGAATGATGTCATTGAACATCTCGCGCAGTGCCGCCTCTTTGATTTCATGCACATGCAGCTTGGCAGCGAGCCGCGCGGCGACCGATGCCTCAAAACTAGGCCGACCAATCACATTTTCATGAAGCATAGAATGCATCAGGGGTTCCGCGACCTGCATCGCGCGGGCGTCTTCAACAATCGACTCCCAGACGGGGTCGCATTTCGGAAGGTTAACGTGGCTTTCTGCGGCGGTGGCCATGATGTCTCTCACTTGAGTGTGATGCTCACTGACCTATGAATATAGAGAGTCGTTCGCCGAAAACCAATCAAGAGACGAGAGGAACGCGATGACGGGCGTTGATATGCGTGAACGAGAGGCACAGTTGCGGGGGCGATTGGCCGAACTCGACTCATTAGAGGCCGCCAACGAGGAGGATCGCGCTGTTGTGGTGCTGGATCAGCAAAGCGTCGGGCGGCTTTCGCGCATGGACGCCTTGCAAAATCAAGCGATGGCAAAGGAAACGCAGCGTCGGCGCTCTCAGGAACGCGCACGCATTGCAGCGGCCTTGAAGCGCATTCAAGAGGACGAATACGGGTGGTGCGCCGAATGCGGAGAGGCCATTACCCCTAAACGTTTGGACGTGGACCCGATGGCGATGATGTGTGTGAAATGTGCGCGGTAGATTGACACTGTCCGTTCATCAACAAAGCAAAGGTTGCGAGAGCCAGCGCACCAACGCAAATATCACTCGCATAGTCCAACATTGAAAGCGTACTCGTCTTTTGACCCGCTCGATCTGCAAGGATGAGCGCGGCTTGGGCAAAAAGAGACGCGGATGCGATGGCAATCAAGAGCCGGTGCCACATCGAGATCCCTCGCGCGGCTGAACACACCAGTGATCCCGAAATGAGAAGCGCCAATAGTGCCTCGAAGCCGATAAGCATGAAATAGATATCGGGATTGATCACGAATCTTTATCCTTTCTGACTTTTCCCAGATCGCGCAGGGCGTCATCCAGTGTTTTCCAACGATCCGCCGTTCGCGCGATCAATCCGAATAGAAACCATGCCGCGAACGCTGTCAGACCGCTGACCGCGAATAGATATTCAATGCCTTTCTCGCCCCATCCGACAAAATCGCTGATGGGGGTGGTCAGCAACAGGCTGCCTGAAATGCCTGTCGCAGCACGTGCAAATGTTTCCCGGCGGGTTGCAGGAATTAAAACTGAAAGCGAGATAACTGATCCAGCGAGCCCACCAAACAGCTTTACGAGGAAGAGGGTCAGATCGAATTCACCCTGCATGACGGTCGTCCTTTGTCGTGGAAGGGAGCGGACGGCATTACACATAAGCAGATTTTTGCGCCCTCACCGCCGCCCAAACGTCGATCAGCTCGGTCACGTCAGAGGAATGATCCTCATCGCCATCCGCATCGAGATCAGCGCGGCTGTTTTGAGTGATAATGATCGACGTTACAATCTCGGCTCCACCGGGAAGAACCGTGGTCCCAACGCCGCCCGACATACCGCCAACCGCGAGGACCGAGCCGTCATCAAACTGTACGATCCAACTTGGTGCATCGCCTTTGCGGGTTTCTTCTGGTCTGTCCATATAAGCAATGCCGTTGCGGACCTCGTAATGCGTTGGGTCCGTGACCCCCGCCGGATACCCGCGCAGACGTACACGATCGCCGTGGCGTAACGCAACGGGCGGACGATCCGGCAGAGTGCAGCCAAAGAGCGCGACATCGAGACCCGCAGGACGAAGGATCAACGATTTATCCTGTGTCCAGTCAGGCCATTGCGCTCGATCCTCTGGCCACGCCTCAACACTATGTGCGGCACCAATGATCCCGCCCCAATGCCGAAACCATGTTGAGAATGATCCAGCAATGCGATCCGTTTCGTGCTGCTCAGGAAAAAGACCAAATGGGTTAGGCGGGAGATTCCCTTGCACTAACTTTTTTTTCGAAGCTGGCCCCACAAGCAGGGCATCCAGTTCCTTACTGAGTTGCCGCAGTAAAATACTCACGAGCCGACCTCGCAGTATTGCACGAGGGTTGCATTAAAAGTTTCACGAGTGGCCTCGTCCACCTCATCCGGCTTGAGCGGCTCACTCTCGGCGCAGAACTGATCGAGGGGGGCGTCGTAGATCGTGGCCGAAATTGGTTTCCTCTTAGTGCGAAGAGCGCATGCGGTTTCGACGCCTTTGTTCAGAAGGGTTGCCGTCGCCTCATCCAGAGACGTCGTGGCCGCCGCAATGAACTCGCGCCCGCCAACGCACGATGCGGCGATTGCAGCCGCAGCAATTTCGGGTGTTGTCATGCGGGCAAGACGGTCTTCAAACATAACACATGCTGCCACAAGAAAGGCGGCGGCAGCGCTGATAACGGCTGGGATCGTTATTTTCATCTCAGACTCTTTGGTTTGGGAGTGGGAAAAGGGCTCTTTCGTGCCGGAAGGAAAGGCACCGTCAGCAAGAGCGCATGAAGCGCGAGGACACGGCGAGACCAACCGCGCATATATCGGCGCGCGTTCCGAGTGGTGGCATACGAACGAAGGCGGTGACTGAGAAGGTCAAGAAGAAGAGTATCTTCTGCCGCTGCCTTGATTGCGGCATGGGTTATTGGGCCAATCTTTCCGTCAACGCGAACACGCGCTGCACGTTGCAAAAGGCGTTTTGCGCGCCCGACACCTTGATTGACCGCAGTATCAAACGTCGCGATGGCAAGCCGAGCCGGTAGAGCCGGACACTCCGCCTTCAACCAGTAATCTTGGTAGTAGAGCTGCTTTGCCTGCGCCTTGGTCAAGGTCGCAATATTGAGATGTGGGTAGGCCCGTTTGCTGATGCCGAATTTGGTTTCGCCGCCGGGGTCATGAGGGTCATTGACGTATCCTCCCTCAATATCGGCGCGGGTTATAAAGACGAACGCTTGATTAAAAGCATTCATCCGAAAAGCCTGTCATTGACGAGCGGCCCGGGCAGGTACGGATCAAGGTAAGCATGTCCCGCCACAAAACGTGGCAGGGCGATTAAGGCTTCATCACCCACCGATTCCAATTCGAGTTGAAAGGCTTCGACATTGTAGCCCTCTGCATTCGATGTCATCTGTCGCTGAATAAAGACCCACCCGTCTGACGGCACGACCACGCCGGCGGAAGGATTGCCGGTTTCATCCCTCTCCCAACGAAAGAACCGTGTTGTATCTCGTTGGTCGATATACGCCGATCCACTGAGCGAGCGAACGAAGAGGCCGGTGGTAAAAGATTGCGGCATGGGCGAAAACAGAGTCCGCAGCGCGAGGTGGCGGGTGACGCCATTGAGAGTGGAAGCGTCCGAGCTTCCGGTCCCTTTCGTGACCTTTATTGTCCACCATTCCGCACCCCGCCTGCGACTGACCGACGGGCGGATTAACGCAAGCAGTGCGTCAATTTCCGGGGCAAGCACGCCAGCATTTCCGCCATAGGTTTCGTTGTTGTGGATAAAACGAGCGTGACCGGAAAGGGTGGAGCCGTTGAGTGCTTGCAGATATCTTGGCTTGGTAAAGGTGACGGCGCGGAGGCCCATATTTGCGCCCACTCCCCCGAAGCGACCTTGATCGGGCAGCAAGTTCAGCACCATATCAGGATGCACATTCAGGCCGCGAATGGTTGCGCCCGCGGGCAAGGTCGCGTGACCCGTCGCCGCCTCGAATGTGATCGCATCAGTGAACGTGCTGCCATCGGCTGATGTCTTGAATTGTAAATCCGTACCCCCGGTCAGGCCAATCTCAGCGTGACCAGTAAAGCCGGTCTGAAACAAGATCGAAGCCGTATCTGTTGCGCTCGCTTTATTCAGTTTGGCTCGAACGCCAGATCCGTTGTGATTGAACAAGACGGCGTCACTCGCGACGGCCAGACGGTTCGTTGCATCAGAGCTGGCGTTGACACCCAGTTGGGCCGGTCTGACGGGAGTCCACGCTGCGCCGTCAAAGTGCCACGTCATGCGATCCTCGATGACCCATACCTGCCATCCATCATGAGGGGTCAGAAATAGCCACCCTTGCGAAGCGGCATCCCATGCGGCGATGTCATCTTCACGCGATGCCCATGCACCATTCGCGGGGGATGCGATCAAATGTCGATCCCCATCCTTTGGGTCCGGCGGCGGCGAGGTGCGAGTGCGGTCTTGCACGGTTGGCTGCGCCGCCGCGTCCAGCCGTGCAAAGGCTTCGTTGACCGTGACGTGTTTTTGCGACTGGGCCGCCGCAAGAGGAATAAGTGCGAGGTTTGGTGTGGGCATAGATAGGGCGTTACCCCGCACGACATGCGGAGCCTCCAAATGAATGATAAGAAAAAGGCTAGAGTTTAAGCAGTGATACTGGCCGAAAATCCCGGACCAAACTGCGCCGAGACTTGCGCGATTGTCGCTTTGACCGGAGTCGGCGCCGTGAGCGTTATGAACGGCTCTTTGATCTCATGGCGGACCGTCTCGCCTTGCGCTTCTACGGTGACGAGATAGCGTTCGGACTCTTCTGAGAGAGGTGGCTCGCGGTCCCATCCATCGCCGCCGAAACGGGTGCGCCTGACCCAGTTGAGGTGGACAAAATTACCGGAGCGCTCTGCCTTGAGGTGCGCTGGCGCATAGGGGCGAAACCCGATGCCGGGGAAAGTGCGTTCAACGGTTCGAAAAGTTTCGGTGTCATGAGACTGGCTCGCCGGACCGGTGCGAAGAAAGCGGCTCAGTCCTACCTCTGCACCGGTGAAGGGAAGCTGCTTTAACGCCTCATCGATCAAGACAAATCGCGTGCCGCTGGGAAGCATCGAAATCAGCGGTTCGGTTCCCGCCTGACCGCGAAGCAGACCAGAAAGGCGATAGGTTTGCGGTGCGACGAGGTTTGCGGTTTGGAATTGGATCACCTCCCACCCCTGCGCGGTTTCGAATGCCGCGATATTGGCCCCCGCCAGTGTGGCAAGTCGAGGTCGGGACAAGAGGGCACCGCCGAATAATTTCACATCAACGGAGGTTCGCAACCAACGAGCGGGGGCGCTGACAGGTAAGTCCGCCAAGGTTCGGCCCATCGTCGCCGGGGCATCCAGAGTGAGGACATGGCGATAGTCATCACCGCCAACAGAGGAATAAACCGCTGTCGGCGTCCACGGATCAGAAAACGCTGCGACATAAGGTGCGCCGGGTTTTTCGTCACCGCGCAAGAGCGGCAAATCGAGAAAGACCGTTTGTGGCGGGGCCGGAAAAGATAGGGGCGTCGGTTCAGGCGCGTTGTTCGGTCCATCGGCTTGCACATATAAATCAGGAGCGGTACGGGTGGCCTCGATGTCTCGCATTTCTCCATCGGTGATCCGGTCAATGCGATGCGGTAATGCGCGGCCATCGACACTAAGCGCGATGACGTCAGTGGCATCCAGAGCGAGGCGCGACGGCGGCAAGGTCAATGTCGCGTGATCTTTGGCAACATGGCTCTCCGCAAGCCATCGCCGCGCGGCAGCATCCGCTGTTCTAGACGTGAGTGCGATGGCTTGACTTGACGCTTCTACACGGCGGGACGCTGTATCGTCGCGCGTTGCTTCGGCCATACCACGTCTATATTCCGCATCGGATCGGATAAACCCAAGACGGACGGCGCGGGGAAGATCGGTTTCTTGAGCGCGGGTGAGTTGAAACGGATCTACGCCCCCTTCAGTTTCGACCAGATCATCCTCGGAGAGCGTCAATAATGGACTATCGCCTCTGGGGACGAAGCGTAGAAGGCCATCGCTTTCAACCGCATCAAATCCGTAAGTCAGCATCAGCGGCGCAAGGGCATCGCGGGCGCTTAATGGGCGATCAATACTATAGCCGTCGACCAAAGGGGTAAGGCGGGAGACGTCAATTCGGCTTTCGCCTGCCATCTCGCAAAGTTCCGCGACGATTTCAGCCAAGGGAGCCGCATCAAGTCGTCCGGCAATCCAGTGTCCGAGCCGGTAATTCTCACCGTCACTCCAGACTGAGCTGCGAAGCGGAAAGTCGGGATAGGGACGGGTGTCCCACGTCCATATATGAATGCTCTCCACCATCGGATCATCTCGCCAATAGGACAGCATCGTCTGGAGATACCGACGCTGGATGGCGTCATCCCGAATACCGCGGGAAAAATGCGGTAGTGCGTTCTCAGATGACTTCGGATCAACGAACACGTTCGGCTGGTTTGTACCATGATCGACCGCCGGGCAGCCCGCCTCCGTAAACCAAATCGGTTTTGAGCTTGGTTGCCATGCGGTTGATGACGCATCGCGTGCGCCGCCGGGTCTGTTATGATGAGGGTTGCGCCACCAATCGCGGATTTTTTTAACTCCGAAGACCCAGTCTTCATCATGAGCAGTGTCAATGATCGGTGTCCGGTTTTGCGCGGCCCTGTCCGCTTCACTACCGTAATACCAGTCGGCGTGTTCACCGTTCTCTACATTGGTTGCAAGGTATTCGGGGTCATAGATCGACGGATAGGACTGGGCGTCGAGATGTTCTTTTCCCGCTCGCCAATCTGACAAAGGCAGATAATTATCTATCGCTACCATGTCGATATTCGGGTCGGCCCAAAGGGGGTCGAGATGGAAGTACACTTCTCCGTCCGGGCGATGGCTATTGTATTCTGACCAATCCGCCGCGTAGGTAATCTTTGCGTTGGGTAGAATCATGCGGACATCCGCAGCGAGGCGGCGCAGCTCTGTGACAGCGGGGTAGTCCGGGGATATGCTTTGAGTCAAATCGCGGAGCTCTGATCCAATCACAAAAGCATCGACGCCCCCCGCTGCTGCACAAAGATGTGCGTAGTGCAACACCATGCGCCGCAGTGTTGGTTCAGCCGGACCTGAGAGCGTTCCACCATCCCACGCGCCGAAATCGGCGGGTTGCGCCAAGCCAAAGAGTTTTTCGACCTCTTCAGAAGTCTGCGCGAAAATGCGCCCCCGCCAAGGGTGGGCGGGTTGACCCATCGGATTGTCTGGTGGGATATCCATCAGGATAAATGGATAGAATACCGTCTTCTTGCCGCGCGCGCGCAGTTCTTGAATTGCCTGAAAGACGGCAATGTCGGCGGGGGTTCCGCCGTAGGTCGAACTTCCATTCGTTTCACTTACGAGAGCGGAAGTGCCTCGTGTTTCGCCAGCAACTTTCCACGTTAATGGTTCTGTTTCTTTGTTTTGGCGATCCACGGCAGGGCGAATTCGACACTGACCTGCGCGCAAGTCGGTGCCGAACCAACTGACCACCAACAATGCGGAGTCGACATTCGGTGCGCTGTCGGCAAGCTGATCCATTGAAGCGGCGAAATCCGGGATGCCGCGTGTGTTGTTGATGTTTTCGCTGGCGCTGACACCCTCGCCGAGAACGCGCCGAACTGGTTGAGTCGCCAGAGCAAATTCGCCAGACCCAGGCGAGAGCGCGACACCGGTCAGTAGATCAGAAACAGAAGGGCCGTCTCTATGTTCGATCGTCGGATTAGCGGCTCGGCGCACCTCAACGGTGATCTGTGGCAGGCGATTGCCGTACCGTTCGAGCGGCAGGTCCTCAAAGACCAGATAGGCCGTTCCGCGAAAAGCTGGCGTGTCCGGCGTGAGCGCGGCAATCAACGGATCACGGGCTTGGTCTTCCATCCCTTTGTGTAAACGCCATGTTACATCTTCGAGCGGCATCGGTTTCCCATCCGCCCAGATGCGCCCTATTCCCGTAATCGGGCCTTCGCAGAGACCCACCGCACAGCTAACCGAATAGCTATATGTGGTGGTTTCGATTGAAGGGCCACCGCCGATGCCTTTGCCGCCACCTTGTCGCTGTGTCGTCGGCGTTTCTTTGAATCGCGTGGACCAGATGATTTGCCCGGCAAGGCGCATCCGTCCAAACACACGAGGGATTGGTTCACCCTCCGTCGAGGTTTGAATGTCGAGGGTTTTAAGGCGTGGGCCTTCGCGAACCTGTGCGCCAGAGCCAAAGAGGCGTTGATCAAGGGCTTGGCCGAGCACGCCGCCAACTGCATTACCGATCGCCGCGCCCGAGATTGTCGTTCCAAGAAATCCCAAACCCGCAGGCAGGGCCGCGCTGCCGATGGCAGAACCAGCAGCCGTCAGGAGAAGTGTGGCCATATCGGATCTCTATTCTGGAAAACGAAAAACATGAGAAAGACGGCGTTGCCAAGCGGAGTCGAAAGGAACTTCCGCAACCGCGTAGCCCGACCATGCGTGGATCATTCCGTCCTTATCCGCGAGGATGGCGCAGTGGCGCACAGGACCGTTGCGGCGAAGTCGAAAGAGCAGAACATCGCCGGCCTGTGCCTGCGTCCGGGGGACGTCGATCAGATTGCGTCGGGCGGCATCGAGAAGGGTCTCTCGACCTGTGGCCTCGGCCCAATCCGGCGCATAGGGAGGAACGGGTTCCGGCTCCGTGCCATAGAGAGCACGCCAGATCCCACGTACCAAACCGAGGCAATCAGTACCTGCGCCGCATGTACTGGCTTGATGGTGAAACGGGGTTCCTAGCCAATGACGAGCCTCATCGAGGATCGTCATTTGATGAGGCGATAGATCAG
>CAZJWF010000050.1:166-23035 GCA_964549375.1 uncultured Neomegalonema sp. | reverse complement strand
CAACAACGTTAAAGATGACCCCGACGGAGCCAGAATTATCCCAAATTTCCGCGCGGTAATTTGTCATTGTCGCTCTATGTACACATCGTGTCGCCACGGCAGTAACTCATCCATATGGGTAATCTTGTGATCAGCGATGCGACTGAGAACATCGGTGAGCCAACCCTGCGGATCAACGTCGTTGAGTTTGGCGGTCTCGATCAGCGTGTAGGCAATGGCGGCTGATTTGCCGCCTGCCTCTGATCCTGCGAACAGCCAGTTCTTCCTGCCGATGGCAACACCGCGCATGGATCGTTCTGCGGAATTGTTGTCGAGTTCCAGAATGCCGTGGTCGAGATAGGGCCGCAGTTTTTTGATACGGGTCAGAGCATAGCGGATCGCCTTGGCGAGTTCGGACTTGCCGGATACTTTGGGCAGTTGCGCGCCGAGCCATGTCTCCAGCTCATCGAGCAACGGTTTGGCTTGCTCTTGCCGCAGCATCACGCGCGTTTCTGGTGATTGGCCCCGCGCCTCCTTCTCGATGCCATAGAGGGCAGCGATGCGTTTGATCGCTTCCTCAGCAATCGCCAAACCTTGCGACTTGAAGACGTCCACGAACTTGCGGCGTATGTGCGCCATACACGCGACCTCGCGGACACGGCCTGATTGATAAAGCTCATTGAACCCAGAATATCCATCGGCGTGCATCCAGCCGGTATAGTCCTTGAGATGTTCGGTCGGTTGTTCGCCCTTGCGATCCCGTGAGAAGCGGTAGAACGCTGCGGGCGGTACGCCACTCGACCATGGTCTCTCGTCACGAACATAGGCCCAGAGGCGCGCGGTCTTGGTCTTTCCCGCACCGGGCGACAGCATGTTCACTGGCGTATCGTCGGCAAAGATCGCCTGACCTGCCAGCACATGGCGCTGAATGGCATTGGCCAGTGGCTCCAGCAGAGCGGCTGATTTACCCACCCAATCGGCAAGGGTCGAGCGATCAAGGTCAACACCCTCACGGACGAAGATTTGCGATTGGCGATAGAGCGGCAAGTGATCCGCATATTTGTTGACCAGTACATGTGCCAGCAGCCCCGGCCCCGGACGGCCCTTCTCAATGGGACGCGATGGCAGCGGTGACTGATAGAAGGCATCGCAACAGGTACAGGCCATGCGCGGGCGGATGGTGCGGTTCACAACAAACCGTCCCGGAACATATTCCAACTCTTCGGTAACATCTTCGCCGAGTGTCTTCAGGGAACCGCCACAGGCACTGCACGCATCGCCGGGGCTTAGCACCTCATCATTGCGGGGCAAATGATCGGGCAGCGGTTTGCGCTTTGGCTTGCCCTTCTGCTTCTCGGTTGTGGCAGCATCCTCGACAGGGGTCTCAATAGCCCGTGCAATCTCTTCCTCTTCGAGTGTCAGCTCAAGCTGATCGAGAGCTTCGGATCGCTGCCCAAACCGATGTTGACGCAAGCCCGCCAGTTGGTGTTCCAGCTTCTCGATCCGATAATCACGCGCCTTGATCTCTGTCTCGAAGATCGACAGCTTCTTGTTCTGCAAGGCGACCATGGCTTGCAGTGCAGCGACGTCTTCAGGCAGATCGGGGGAGGCTTCAGGCATGTGGATTCGTACCAAAATTTAGCACTGAGAGGAATCGCAAACCTGACTATCCGGCGGTCAACGGACGCCATGTCCTGTCTGGATTGCGCCAGTCAATCCCTTCGAGCAGCATCGACAACTGCGCGGGTGTCAGGGAGACCTTTCCCGACGCCGGAGACGGCCACACGAAACGTCCTTTCTCCAGCCGCTTTGAGAACAGACATGCGCCCTGTCCATCCCACCAAATGACTTTGATTAGATCACCGCGACGGCCCCGAAAAACAAACAAATGCCCCGAGAACGGGTCTTGCTTCAGGACGTCCTGCGCCAACGCCGACAGCCCATTGAATCCTTTCCTCATGTCTGTGACGCCCGCTGCCAACCACACCTTTGGCGTTACCGGAACCGGAATCATGAAAGCAGGCCACGGATCAACCGCGCGAGATCATCGGCATCGTATGGCCCCGTGATCCGCAGCCTATGGCCGCAAGCCAGATCAATCTCCAACGTGCCGGGTTCGGTGCTGTCATCCGCAAAGGATACCTCTTGGCCTTCGGTTATCTCGACCGGAAGAAATGTTGGTTCAGGATCGAAAGGCTCTGCATCTGCAAAGCGGGGTTCCTTCAGCCAGTTGAACACCTGATTGGCGTTCACGTCATAACGGCGCGCAACCTTCGAAACCGAAACACCGCGCACCCGCGTTTGCGCGCAAATCATCCGCTTCTCGTCGTCGCTCCAGTTCCGACGTCTCCGGTACTTCTTCCTCACTAACGACCTCGACAAGTGTCCACTAAGCTTAGCGGACATTATCTCTCATTAGCGATCAACAGCAGGGCGGGTTCGGCGGACGCTTACTTTCTAAATCAGCACATCCAAGTCGTTTCGACCTTCGCCCCTCAATCCACGGCGATTTCCAGTCCTGCGGGCCGGGTCACGGGACGCAGTATGCCTGCTTCATACGGCAGAGGCGTTCTCGAGCCAGACTTCCGAGGTATGGTGAAACTGTCCATCCGCTACGAAATCGGTGGTGGAAAAGTCCTGACTGAGCATTGCGGTGGCAGCGTTATCAATTCGCGTTGGATCATAACCGCAGCTCACTGTATCCGCCCAGAGGATGGGTCACGATGGAATCAGATCGACATTACCGCTGGAGACCGTAATCTCGACGGGATTGGGACGATCCGGCGGCGGGCCTATGACGCGATTGTCCATAGCGGCTTCGAATTCGCTACTCTTTCAAATGATATTGCTCTCATCCGCCTTAAAGAGCCACTGCCCCGCACTGTTGTTCCTACGCGCCTCAATCGCACACAACATACATCTGTTCAGGCTGGTCAAATCCTTCGCACGGCGGGTTGGCCCATTACCGGATTGAAAGCTGGTCAGCGCCGCCTGCAAACCACAGATGTTTCGGTCAGCAATGCATCCTATCATGGCTACATCACTGTCAGCAGCGCTCGAAGAGAGCTTGCCGGTGTCTGTCAGGGAGAGAGCGGAGGTCCATTGATCTCGTCCACTGCAGCTGGTGCCCAATTGGTGGGCGTTCTCTCCGGCATTGAACCGCACACGGAAAATTCAAGCGGCGAACCTTGCATGACAACAGGTTACGAGATGTACTTTACCCCCATCGACACCTATCTTCCTTGGATTGACCGCGTTATCGCGGCCTGTAGCGCGCGGCCAAATTCATGTTCTTCACGAGCAACAACGACTTATTTCAGCCATTCCGACTTTACTCAGCCTAGTCACGAAAATGCGATTTTTACGGGTATATCATCAACCTCAGCACGTATTTTTTCAATGACACAGAAGTATTAAACAATTCCCGCCAAATTATGCTAAGTCGCCCGTAGGGTGATGAAAAATTAACCTTTGGATTATTATTTTGTCAATGCAGGCTGGGGGGCGTTCCGGATGCAAGATTTAAACTTTGAGAAACTCACGAAGCGAGCCATCGCAATCTATACGCAAGAGCGCAAAGCCTTGCTTGATGGAAACTCCGTGGCGCTGGAAAAAGCTGAACAGCTAAAAGCAGCACTGCTTGCTGATCTGCGGATAGCTGAAGAAGCGGTTAGATTGTCACAATCCTCGCCGATTGCGTCGGAAAATCAAGAGCAACTGAAGAGCTTGCATTCGATCATTAACCGAAGAACCTCGGAAAACGGCATCCTTGCCAAGACAAATAACCTCGTTCATCGAACAGATCGCCCCCATTAGATCATCGCCCTTAGATCGAAGCCTTCCACCTTAACCGACTGTTTTGGAAACGTTACTGAAAGCCATTCCACCGTAAATCTCGGATTTTACGGCATCTTCATTCTCAACTGCGAGGATGACGATCTCATTATGTGTTGTTTGAGCATGGCTTTGAGCAAAGGTGCGATCTGATGGCGTGTTCCAGAACGGACAAAGCAGTAGGCCCGATGGTCCCCTTTCCGGGGAACATTTCTTCTGCGCCCGCCAAGAGCCGCAAAGGACAGGTCTGATGTCCGGTCTTGCATTGAAACTCGCTCCAAAAGAACGAGTGTTGATCAATGGTGTTGTCGTTGAAAACGGTCCGCGGCGTGCGCAATTGCTAATCAAGACAGATAACGCATCTGTCCTGCGACTACGCGATGCGCTGGACGAAACGGATGTGATTGGGCCAGCATCCAAAGCCTATTTTACAGCGCAACGCTGTGTCGCTGGAGAAATCAGTCCGCAAGAAGCCACACGGGCATTATCTCCAACGCTAACCGAGTTGGCAAAAATGAATGCTGCGGTTGTCGAAAAAGCGCAGAAATTTCTGGCTGATGGCAATCTTTACCGGGTCATGCGCGCCTTAAAGCCACTTCTTGAACCAGAACGCGAAACCGTATCCGCTTAAGCGACCTCCGCCGCTTCGAGCCGTTCCAGTGCCGCCAACCATAGCGCCTCGGCGCGGTCCACCGCTTCGACCACTTCAGCCCGCTTAATACTGATCCGCTCCAGCTCAGTCGCACTCATCATGCCCTGTTGCAGCCCATCGCCAAGTTTGTCGTCGATTGTCTTCAACATGCGATTGAGCTTTTCGAGGCGCTCCTCACATTTTTTCGCATCGGCCCTCAAAGCGGAAACCGATTTCAGTGGTGCTGGCGCGCCTTTTGATGGTTTTGCCTTGGCTTTTTCGGTCTTACCTGCCGACTTACGTTCCTTGATCGCACGATCCGGCACGCCGCGCTGACCAAGCAGCAGCTTTCGATAATCCGCCATGTCGCCGTCGAAATTTTTCACCTCGCCACCACCGACAAGCCAAAGCTTATCAGCCACTGCCTCAACCAGATGCGGGTCGTGACTGACAAGGATGATCGCTCCACCGTAATCGTTCAGAGCGTGCATCAGCGCGTCACGGCTTTCGATGTCGAGGTGGTTGGTCGGCTCATCGAGGATCAGCAAATGTGGCACGTCCAACGTCGCGAGCAACATCAACAGCCGCGCTTTTTGGCCACCTGACAGTCGTTTCGCTTCAAGATCAACAAGATCTGCGCCAAAGCCCGCCGCCCCAAGCCGTGCACGCAATTTGGCCGGTGTCTCGTCGGGCCGCAATGCTGTCAGATGTTGCAGCGCGCTTTCTTCAGGCCTCAACTCATCTAGCTGATGTTGGGCGAAATAACCGATCCGTAGTTTTTTCGACCTCGTACCCGTCCCCTCCATCATCGGCAATTTGCCCGCAATCAGCTTGGACAGCGTCGACTTGCCCTCGCCATTGGCCCCCAGCAAGGCGATGCGGTCCTCCTGATCAATGCGAAAATTCAGCTTCGAGAGAACGGGAGGACCATCATACCCCACAACGCCATCAGATACAGTAATCAAAGGAGGTGGGAGGTCTTCTGGTGTTTTGAAGCTAAATTCAGCAACCGCGTTTTCCGAAATTGCGGCAATTGGCTGCATCCGCTCTAGCATCTTCAAACGAGATTGTGCCTGCCTTGCCTTGGTCGCTTTTGCCCGAAAGCGATCCACGAAACTTTGAATATGGGCGCGTTGTAAGTCCTGTTTACGTTTCAGTGCGACTTGCTGCTCCAACTTAGCCCGCCGCGCCGCATCGAACGCATCATACCCACCCGAATAATAGGTCATCTGCCCATCATAACAGTGCAAAACACCTTTCACCGAACGGTTCAGCAAATCCCTGTCGTGAGAGATGATCAAACATGTATGCGGATAGCGCGTCAGGAAATTTTCAAGCCATACGGTCCCTTCAAGATCAAGATAGTTGGTCGGTTCATCGAGAAGCAGCAGATCGGGTGCTGAGAACAGCACGGCAGCCAATGCAACGCGCATACGCCAACCGCCCGAGAACTCGCTGCAAGCGCGCCGTTGAGCCTCGCTATCAAAACCAAGTCCTTGCAGAATCGAAGATGCGCGCGCCTCCGCCGAATGCGCCTCAATATCGGCAAGACGAGTTTGGATATTCGCAATCTCAAGGGGGTCGGTCTCGGTTTCTGCGCGAGACAGCAGGTCCGAACGTTCCAGATCTGCCTCAAGAACAGTGTCGAGCAAGCTGATCGAACTCGCGGGAGCCTCCTGTGCGACGCCACCAATACGTGCTTGGCGCGGCACTTCGATTTCGCCGGTATCCGGCGTTAACTCTCCCCGGATTAACTTGAACAGCGTGGATTTACCGCAGCCGTTTCTGCCGATTACCCCAACCGTCGTTTTCGGAGGGACGGTCGCGGACGCATCGCTGAATAACGGTTTGCCGCCAATGGAAAAGCCGAGGTTTTGTACGGAAATCATGGCGCTCTCTTACCTTATTGTCGTGGAGTTTCCATGACGTTTTTGACCTTCTGCCGGTCGAAAATGGCAAGAAAACTGAGGATTGGCGCTCTAGCGTCGAGAAGTAGCAATCTGGAGCGCCTGCAGTGACCGTTTTTGACAAGAGCATTCTTGAGAGTGTTACCCGGCCCGTTGCGGAAGCACGGGGCTTACCGAACCGATTTTACACGGACCCTGAGGTGTATGACCTAGAACAGCGGCGCGTTCTGTCAGCCACTTGGGCAGGCCTCAGTTTTGCCAGCTACGTTCCCAAAATTGGCGATGCGATGCCGATCACATTTTGTGGTACGCCGCTGATCATCGCGCGAGGTGACGACAATGAGGTTCGCGTCTTTCTCAACGCCTGCCGTCACCGAGGCATGATCTTGCTGGAGGAAAAACGCAAGATTGAGGGCGCGCTGCGCTGTCCCTACCACTCCTGGTGCTACGATCTAAAGGGACGCCTTCGCGCAACACCGCATGTTGGTGGACCGGGTCAAAATGCCCACGATGACATCAAGCGGGACGAATTGGGGCTGATCGAAGTTCGCAGTCGGGTTTGGCGTGACGTGATTTTCGTCAATATGGACAGAAAAGCCCCTGCATTTGATGACTACGCTGCGATTTTACTGGATCGCTGGAAGGAATTTGAGCAGCCGATGTATCACGGCGGAACGGACTCAAGTTTCAAACTCCATTTGAAAACAAACTGGAAGCTCGCCGTTGAGAATTACTGCGAAAGCTATCACCTGCCGTGGATTCATCCCGGTCTGAACGCCTATTCGCGGTTAGAAGATCACTACGACATTGTAGAGCCGGATCAATTTTCTGGCCAAGGCACAGTCGTCTATAATCCTTCGTTGTCGGACGATGGCCGCGAACTGACGAACTTCAAGAATCTAAGCGGCAAATGGGATACAGGCGCGGAATACGTCTCGTTCTTTCCAAACGTGCTGTTCGGCGTTCACCGCGATCATGCTTTCGCAATCTTGCTGGAATCGACGGGCCCAGACACCACGACCGAACATATCGAGCTGTATTATGCGAGCGAGGATATGTGCGGCGACGCATATGCGGATATGCGCGAAACCAATGCGACCATGTGGAAAGAGATTTTCAAGGAGGACATCATCGTCGTAGAAGGCATGCAAAAGGGACGGCAAGGGTCACTGTTTGACGGCGGAAAGTTCTCACCTGCAATGGACGTTCCGACGCACTGCTTCCACGACTGGATCGCGAAGAGGTTCGCCGCCGACTAACGCACGGCGGCAGCCGTATTTCTTTTTGAAACAGTCAGAAGAAATTTACTCGGCAGCTTGTTGATAGTGCGGCAGCATGATCGTGGTCACGGGGACAACCGTGAACTCGTTTGATAAATCCTGATACGAGAGCACTGGAATGTGCCGCATGCCATTATTTGACATTAGGCTGCGGACAAAGCGTCGAACGTCAAGCGATGACAGCACGGCGGGGGTTGATCCGCCATCATCCGGTGTTCTGATTGACGATGAAATCATCTCGACCAGCGCAGAGGATAACGCATCATCCAAAGCCAGATATTCACCAACAGTCGTCTGACGGATTGCATCACGAATTGCATCTTCGACAGCGGCGTCGAGCAAATACACTGGGATCACCCTGTCTCGTCCAGCAAGGCTGTTACAAATTTGGCGACGCAGAGCAGTACGGACATATTCGGTCAAGACAACGGGATCTTGCTCCTTTGCGCCCCACTCGGACAGTGATTGCAGCAAAAGACGACGGTTTCGTATGGGCACGCCTTCGTCGATCAATCGACGGAAAACTTCCGCAATTTTGGTCAAAGGTAATAGGTCGCGGACCTCAGATGCAAGATCGGGAAACTGCTGTCCCATCTCACCCAATGCCGCGCGCGCTTCCTGCACGCCAATACATTGTGAAGCATAGCGTGTCTGGATCGCTCGGGCACCGCGCAGTAAAACATCCAATGGTTCAAGGGGCAGCAAATCAGCGCGATTCAGAGCCTGCATATCGCTTCGGTTCACCCAGAAGAGTCCCAAGAAATCTGGCGGTGGTGCACTGGCCTCAACAGCTTCAATGTCAATAAGCGTCAGCGTGTCGAGATCAGTTTCAACACCAACTTTTTGCGGATCGATATCAAAATGACCGACAGCCACGTCATCCAGCTCGACACGCACATCCCCGACAAACAGGCGTTCATCAAATTCAAGACGTGGCGGCAAGACCGTCATTCCGATTTCTTCACTCAAACTGAGTGTCGCCTCACCAACCTCGGCAGCGAAAACATGCTTATCTTCTTCAGAAATCAGTTCAGGATTTACATAGACGACGAAAGGACTGCGCGAGTCATCGAGAGCGTATGCGGGCTTTTCTTCAACCTCATCCGCATCGCTATCCCCAAAGACCATCTTTCGCAGCGGTTGAGCGAAACTAATCGCGAGAAAGATCAAACCAATGAGCAAGAAAACCGGCCAAGGAAAGCCCGGAATAAACATCATGATCAGCAAGATCGCGGCGGCCACGCGTAGCGCGAGGCTGCTTGAAACCATCTGACGTGTAATGTCCGTGCCCAGGTTCTCGGTATCATCCGCTGCAACGCGCGTAATAACCGACCCAGCCGCGAGCGACACAAACAACGCTGGCAATTGGGCGGCCAAGCCGTCACCAACGGTCAAGAGCGAATAAACATCGACTGCTTCACCCGCCGACATACCCTTACGGAACATGCCAATAGAAATTCCGCCGATCAAGTTCACAGCGACGATGATCAGGCCCGCGATGGCATCGCCTTTCACGAACTTCATCGCGCCGTCCATCGCACCAAAAAACTGGCTTTCCCGCTCAAGAACGCTCCGACGGGACCTCGCTTCATGTTGCTCGATATCGCCATTACGAAGATCGGCGTCGATCGACATTTGCTTGCCGGGCAACGCATCAAGCGTAAAGCGTGCGGCAACTTCGGCCACCCGCTCAGAACCTTTTGTGATCACAACGAACTGGACAATCGTGATGATCAGAAAGACGACCAGACCGACAATCAACTCGCCAGCGATCACGAAATTACCGAAGGTTTCGACAATGTCGCCAGCATCAGCTTGCAGCAGGATCAGACGGGTTGTTGTAATGGATAACGCCAGCCGGAAGATCGTCGTAATCAGGATAATCGAAGGCAAAGTCGAAAAATCTAGCGGATTTTTCAAATAGAGCGCCATCATCAGCAGCAAAACCGCCGACGCCATGTTCACGCCAATCAACCCATCGACCAACCACGTCGGCAGCGGCAAGATCATCATCAAGATTGCTGTAACCAGCAAAACAACGACGACCAGATCCTGCCGTCGTCCCAAAACATTCAAGCCGCGATGCAAACTGCCAATCATTCGCCCTGCCCTACAACTTTGAATGTCTTGGCTTGAGGCTCAGCAGGGTTGAGCGACGCCGCAAAAGCGGCCTTGGCTTCCGCCACTTTTCCCAACGACAAAAGCGCGCGGGAACGTAATCGGTTTGCCGCTCGGCGCATTTTGTCACTTTCAAGCGTTGGTTCTAGCGCTTGCAGCATTGCTAGCGCTTTTTGGGGCACCCCAGCGACCACGTAGGCATGAGCAATCGCTCGATTAAGTTCGATAGACGGGACAGCAAGTTTATGCGCCGCCAACAACAACGCGAGACCCTGTTTGGGAAATCCCTGACGAACATAAAACGAACCCATTGCGTGGAGGGCTTCAGCCTGAGCCACCTCGCCCACAACTGTCGGCTGGGCAACCGTTGTTAGCGCGTCCCTCACGTCTTCAACAGCGAGTTCATCAACTTCGACAAGCTGCGACGCGCCACCAAATGCGTCTCGATAACGCTCGCCGCGTAACGGTCAATCGGGTCTTCCGCTGCCCCGTTGGGAGCCAAGGCTTGCGAAGCCGCTTCTAAAGTTGATGTCATCCGCGGATTATTCAGCCAAGCTGTTGTGCGGGACGAAGGCGCAGCAAAATCAGCGAGCAGAGCACTCGCAGGATCAAGCGAAATTGAAGGATCGTTTAAACGATCCTTCGGCTCGTCAGCTGTCTGACCCGCCTTAACCGGAGGTCGGGCAGCGACACGAGTCTGAGGATCGAACCGCGCCGGGGCCAGACTCGATGTACTCCGAACAGTTGCCGACTTAACATCTGCCATGCAGGCTGCCTCTCGCGAACATCCGAATCACGATCAAAGACCTCTCAACCACTTCGGTACGCTCAAACATAATGCAAATTTCAGACCGCCCCTAGTCATCTGAAATTCACAATTCAACAAATAAAGTCTCATCGCCTTTTGAAATCGTTACGCTTTCTTGAGTAACAGCGTTCAACCGCCAACCGCCCGGCAACTCATCGCCAATAAAACGTTTTGATCCATCGTGCAAAGTGACGCGGGGTTGATACCCCGCCCAAACAGCTTCGATCGAAAACGGAAGTGTAATTTCGTCGTCGACAACGTCAAATTTCACATCAAGGTATACCGACTTTCCATACAAGCGATCGAACCATTCGAAAGTCTCTAACCAGCGTGGTTCTTCAGACCGCCGAAACTTCCCCTTTACCGTTACCATACGCTCTTTTTGGTCGGTAAAGATGTCGAGCTTTTCGAAACCATTTTGATCTAACTGAACTCTGAGTTCTCGCGCCGCGATAGCCGATTGTGAATGGCCCGTTTGATCAACTACATACGTTCGCTCTAAACCAGCAGGTGACGGCATTGCTACAACACTGCCTGATCCGGAAGACAGCCCCCAAAACCCTAGAAGGCCAAGGCCCAAAGCAAGAGAAGCCGCCCATGCGGCTGTCAAGAGTTGTTTTTGGTGGGAATGCCGCGCTCGATCTGCATTTTCGAAAGACGACCCAAGGGCCATCTGCACGCTACCTACCTTAATCGGAGACTTCCTTGGGATTACTCTTGTCGCGCCTTCTTTCAAAGTACGCTGACCAACGCGGACCTGTCCAGTGACCGCTTCAAGGCTATAGGAGCCTTTTTCTTCGTCTTCAGGCGTGATGACGACCTCAATGGCGTCGCCCGCGGCATCGAGGAGCATGACGTCGCAATCAGACGATGACCCGAGACGGACTTTCCCCTCAGAAAGAGGCACAGAAACACCCCGAAGCTCTCCATTCAAGATGAAGAGTTCAGAAGGAATATCCTGCGATTTGGATTTTCGGTACGCCATACAGCTTCCACAAAAATGCGAAAGGCGGTCGCGCGAAACAAGCCGCACGCCCGCCCAGTAATATGTACAAACCGTCTTGGCTCTGCCCTTTCGGGCAAAACCAGTCGGTTCTTAGTTCGACAGACGTGTACGCGCCGCGTCGAGTGAAGAACCACCCTCCATACGACGTTCAGTTACTTGTGCCGCTTTCGCGATTGCACGGTCAAAAGCCGCTTCCATCGATGCAATTGCTTCGTCAGAACCACCTGCCGTGGTAACACCGGTCGTCGCTGGGTTATCGCCAGCTCCGTTGATATTTTGTGACATCGTTTACTTCCTCTGCTCTAGTCGCCAAATTTCAGGCAAAAGTATGATTCCAGTATCGTATGCTTTCGCCACACATTCGCGATTGATCAAGTTCGGATTGCGACAGGTCGCGTCTCGTCCCTCTTTCAGCTCGCGCTGCAAACGTCTAAGTTCTACACCGCCACGATCTTCACGAAGCACGGTGGCAAGATCGAATTTGCTCACAGTCGCTCCCACCACGTGTTAACCTAAAAGCGTCGTTGAAGCACCATGCTGAAACAGATTGCCTTTGTCAAAGCGAAAAAACGGGAAAAAGCGTTTCATTTCAGAACGCGGCCACTGAATCCAAGAATTCTGCGAATTAACCGCTTCCATACACTCTCCCGAGAATACGCGCGATCTCTCGGAATGAACTTTCTGGTATAAAAGACTCCATTTTTGCGCGTCTCAACAAATCTTTCGCCAAGTCTGAATCGTTCTCAACGAAGATTCGAGAATCAATTGCATTATGAATCATACTTGCTGCACGCGCTCCCGTACCCTTGCCAACCACAACCGGTGCCGGTGTTTCTCCGCGAACATATCTCAAAGCGATAGCCACCTCACTGCCTGAACAGATCAACATTGTTGGTTGCCTACTTTGCAAAGACCCGGACGCCTTCCCCGTTTCACCCGTTGCATCTGCACGTTGAAGCTGTTTACGCGCGCTACGGATATGCGGATCGCCAAATGTCTCTTTCATCTCACGCTTCTGCTCGGTGTGTGTCATCCGCATATCGCGCGTGAAAAGCCACTTTTGGACCCCCATATCAATCATTGCGCCGAACAAAAAAAGCATCAGTGCGATGATCACGAGAGGACCAGCAACAGAAACCAACACATCATCAGCACAGCCGGAGCCGCAATAGGGAATCCGCATGATTGCCGCCAGCCCATACCACGCCGACAGGCCCAACGCCCCGAGCAACAGAATGCTTTTTACAAGCGCCTTCAAGAACTCCACAACATTTCGCACGCTGAAGATCTTTTTGAAGCCTTCAACCGGATGTATTCTTTTCAAATCAGGCTTTAAGGGATCAAACGCGAAGACGACGCCTTTGTTAGACAGAACACCACCAAGGAACGTCGCCGCAAGACCGAGCAGATAAATCGGGATGATGATGTTTGCACTCGCTTCTGCGGTTTCAGCAAACGCGCCCTCCCAACTGGACGGACCACCACGGATAGCTGCTCTCGCCGCAACGTCGAACATACGCGAAAATTCTTCCAGGATCGACGGCCATGCCATGACGAGATAAAGCGTCAGCATCGTTACCGAAATGGCCGAGACCGAGTCGGTACTTTTTGCGATCTGTCCCTTTTTCCGCGCTTCCCGGAGTTTTTTGTCCGTCGGCGGTAATGACTTTTCCTCTGAACCCTGATCACCACTCATCGGTTTACCATTCTTGCCATAATTTCGAGAAGCCCTTCGATATCAAAGGTGTCTTCCGCATAATAAGCCGTCAAAATGTACAGGTACGGCGGTAGAACAAAGAGGAAAATCAGATTCTTCGCCGAAAGCGTTGCATCAAACACATTGATCTGCTGCGCGAAGCGACTGGCATAAGCCAGCGCAACCTCGGCCAGAAACATAGCAATCATCAACGGCGCACCAAACGCCAGTGCCAATTTAAAGATCTTCGACAATAGATCCAAGAAGACTGGGTAGAGTGCCTCATTAATTTCGGGGATGAGTTCGAACATCGGCCAGATCTCGAAACTCTGATAAATTGCGCCAATCGCAACCCGCATCCCTCCCATCACCAGAAAAATCGCAACGAGGGCAATGGAAAAAATCGCCCCTGTAATCAGCGGTTCAGACATCTGATCGGGGCTGACGACGGTCGCCGACGAATCTCCGCGAAAGACATCGACATAGGTTCCAGCAGTCTCTGCCGCCCAGAACGGTGCGCCCAAAATAATCGCGAGCAGGGCTCCGACAAGAAACTCTTTTGCGACTAGAGCGACGATGTACTCAGGCGCAAGCGGGACCGATGCAATTGCAAGATCGAGGTAGACCGCCTGCATCATCGGAATCCCGATTACCAACGCTGTGACAGTCCGGATCATGCCAACCAAACCGAGCCAACCGAAGACTGGAAAGATGATGACAAACCCAAGAGGTCGCGCCACAACCAATGCTGCCGCTTCCAAAATCGGAAACAGCACTGTCATTAGATCGAGGAACGACTCATTCATGCTGCGCTAACGCGATGCTAACGGAAAGACTCTCAACGCTTCATCGGCCAACACAAAAACCGGGTTGGCCAGTGACGCGCCGAACAGCAAAAAGACCGCCGATACCGCCAATATTTTCAAGGTTAACGGCAAACTCTGATCCTGGATTTGCGTTACCCCTTGAAACAGCGCCACAGCAAAACCGACGATTGCAGCAATAATCAAAGGCGGAGCCGCGCTTTTAGCCGCCGCGAAGGTCGCAAGCGTCATGTAACGCGCCAGAAATTCGTCAGTCATCGCGCGACCTCTCTATACATAACTGAGCACCAATCCTTGTACGAGCCGCGCCCACCCATCGACAGCGACGAACAAGAACAGCTTGAAGGGGATCGCGATCATAATTGGCGAAACCATCATCATGCCCAGCGACATGAGAACGGCGGAAACGATCAGATCAATCGCCAAGAAAGGCAGATAGAGCAGAAATCCAATCTCAAACGCACGGGTTAGCTCTGACACCAAAAACGCCGGGACTAGAACCGGAAGCGAGTCAGGCTCAATCGCTGCTGCCTGTTCTGGCGTCCATAACTGTGTGCTGGCATCCATAAAGAACGCTCGGTCATCCGCGCGCGCATGTTTGACAAGGAACTCTCGGATCGGTTCTGCGCCGCGCTCGAAGACAAGAAGCCAATCATCCAGCGTTTCGAACTGTAAATCTGGATCCAAGGCAATCGCCTGAACATCTGCTGCCAGAGGCGCGGCGATGTAAACCGTCAACACCAACGCGACACCGTAAAGAACCATATTCGGCGGCGTCTGCTGCACCCCCAGCGCATTTCGAATAATCAACAGAACAACTGTGATTTTCGCAAATGCGGTGACGCCAACCGCGACAAACGGCAAAAATCCCAACATCATCACAACAACGATGAGGGATAGGAGGTTTGAGGTTAACTCAGGCATGACCGTTCAACCGGGTGATTTTAACGCCAAGCTGATCGCCGATTAAAACCATTTCCCCTGCACCGACACGCCGACCATTGGCCAGAATATCGACAACCGACGTCGCCGGCTTCTCAAGAGCAATCGACCCGCCCACGCCAATGTTACGCAGTTCGTCAACCGACATTTCCCGTCTGCCCAATTCAAAAACCAAGCGCACAGGAAGCTTGCCGATACTGGTCTCCTCAAGAGCAGTCTGAAAGGACTCAGCCTCAAATTCATCATCCGACATCTGAAATTCTCCGAGTAAATAAGGGCTTTCCACCGAAAACGGCGACCCAACGGTAACTTCGCCCGTTTCGGTAAGCTGACCAACGCTCGTTAGATACTCACCAACGCAAAGAACCACACCCCCGTCTGGTGCAACCCGATCAAACAAAAGAGCATCACCAACGGCTAGCCCCTTCAGCCCGTTTCGCGAAACCGAACTGATCGCCACTCGAACAGCTAAAACGAATGTGTCCGCGAAATTTGGCCGATCAACACGAGGGCTTTGCTCCCAAGCAGCAGCGAGCATTCCAAGGGTGCTGGGCGTTGCATAGATTGCGGCCGGGAATGGTTCTGTCGAGCCGTTGACGAAGATACGCGCGTCCAGTTTCGCCTTTGTGCCATGGTCGCGAACTTTACCGACCCGCTCGACGAGGCAACTGACGCCCAGTACCGCCTCCAAGGCAAAAATATTTTCAACCAGATGCGTCTCGATCAACGCCGCTACCAACTCGGTATCAAGATCATCGATCCGAACGCGGGATTCCGCCTGATGCAGCAAAGCCTCCAGAACACTCCAAACGGTTCGAATATGAACCGTTTCACCATCAATGCGCACATCGACCTCAATCGGTGCACCCGCTTCCATCCATGCCTGCTCATCGGGTGACGGCACGAACAGGAAATTCCAACCCGGTGCGAACTCGACGGGTACGCGTTGCGCGGACAAACGATTGGATCTTTCGGCCGCGCGGGGTGTCATTTTCGGCGGCGTATAGCGCTTGGTGCCCATTTCGGGATCCGCAACTTTTGGTGTCATCATCAGCATCGTGGCTCCCTACCCTGCTTCGCGGAAAGCACGAGCAATCGACAGCTCATCAGCATCGCGTTCAGCAGCGCGCTCTTGCTCTCGAGCAAGATCACGTAATGCCTTGGTGTGGATTTTTTTGATATTTTCGGCGGCTTGTGCTGCGGTTACCCAAACAGCACGCACCTCAGCAACTTTTTGCTGGGCCAGTGAAACAGCATAATGAGCTTGCTCAATAACTTGCTCAATTTGAGAACGTTCATTCGCCAAATCTGTATGAAACGTCCGCGAAGCGTGGAGCGTTTCAGGCGTCACCCCGCCCGCGGCCCGCGCAAAAAATGCGGCGACCCTGCCCTCATAAGCTTCATCAAAGGCCTGAAGTTGATACTCTG
The DNA here is from genome assembly GCA_964549375.1 of uncultured Neomegalonema sp. Taxonomy (GTDB): domain Bacteria; phylum Pseudomonadota; class Alphaproteobacteria; order Rhodobacterales; family Rhodobacteraceae; genus JAHDDY01. The sequence goes on along the minus strand of CAZJWF010000050.1, from coordinate 6,582 downwards.
CGGAAGATAGTGCGCCTAAAGCTTGCGTTTCTGCGGAGCGCGCTGCGTGTAAAGCCCGCTCGGCTCTATCGGCTCTCAGCATACGGATGTTAAGAGCTTGCTTAATCTGAGATGGTTTCATACCGACATCTCCTAAGCCGCGAGTGCTGAGAGTTCAGCCGAGAGCGTTTCCCAATCGATAGGAGCCTCTAAAGACCGATATAGGAATGACTGAATCGCCTCCTGTTTGCGGATGGCTTCGTCGGCGATCGGATCGGATCCGTGCGCGTACTCACCCATTTTCAAAAGAAGCTCAATCTCTGCATAGCGGGCGAGCAACGCCCTCACGCGATCAGCGTCCTCAGTGTGTTTAGCCGAAACGACGCGATTCATCACGCGGCTGCGGCTTGCAAGTGGATCAATCGCCGGAAAGCGCCCTGCTTCCGCAAGCGACCGTGACAGAACGATATGTCCATCAAGAAGTGATCTAGCTTCTTCAGCAACAGGATCACCAACGCCGTCATCTTCAACAAGAATCGTGTAGAACGCAGTAATTGATCCCCCAGTCGCCGAATTACCCGCCCGCTCAATTAAACGCGGCAACATCGCAAAGACCGACGGCGGAAACGCGCGACGCGCCGGTGGTTCGCCTGCCGCCAATCCGATCTCGCGCTGCGCGCGCGCCAGTCGTGTCAAGCTGTCCATCAACAGAACAACCTTCAATCCCTGATCCCGAAAATGCTCTGCAATCGAAGTTGCGAGGAATGGAGCCTTGAGGCGTTCCATTGCAGAACGGTCTGATGTCGCGGCAATCACGACTGAACGCGCCAACCCATCCGGGCCAAGCGCATCTTCGACAAATTCCGAAACTTCGCGGCCCCGCTCGCCGACCATCGCAATCACAGCGACATCAGCCGACGACGCCTTAGCGATGGCAGACATCAACGTAGATTTGCCCACCCCAGGCTGCCCAAACAATCCGACGCGCTGACCTTCACCGGTTGTCATTAACGCATCAATCGACGCAATTCCTAATGGCATTGCCGCGTTAATCGGTGCCCGCGACAGCGGGTCAGGCGGCACACTGTCGACATTGCGCCATCCTTCGACGAAGAGATCACCCTGAATTGCGTGATCTAGCGGGCGCCCAAGGCCATCAATAATCCGACCAAGTAATCCGTGACCAACGGGCGCGCGCAACGGAGCACCGGTTGGCGTTACCGGTGTTTGCGAAGCCAAGCCATCTAAGTCGCCGAGCATACTGAGCAATGCGACACCATCCCGAAACCCAACAACTTCACCGTACCGAACGATTTCGCTGCCCCGGTGGCGGCCGAGCATGCAGACTTCACCGATTTTCGCACCGTTCAAAGACGCTTCGACCAGCGTTCCAGAGACGCGCGTAACACGGCCAATCACGGGACGCAGCGGAGCGGCCTGCACTGCACCCGCAACATTCCCTAGCGAGGCTTTGAAGCCACTGGCTTCGTGTATGGCGGCGGCGGTCATCATCCTGGCGCGCCCGTCAACGCTGCCCTAATCCCATCATCAAGGGCAACCAACTGGGCGTCAATATCGAGCTCAATATCGCCGTAAGGAGTGCGTAAAATTCCCGAATTGGGAGGACATGATGGATCACCAGTTACCGAAACCACGCCGCCATCACTCGGGAATTGTCGCAAGCAATCTTGCACGCGCGGCAGCATTGCCGGTGCAACAATCAATGTCACGTCACGGGACAAATCAACTTCGGAAAGGGCACGACGAACCGCCGCCGTAATCTGTTTTTCAACAGGGATAGGATCAAGTACCCGACGAAGCGCGTCAGAAACGATGTCGCAAATCCTTGGTTCTAGACTGTCTAAATCTCGCGCAACCCGCGCGGCAGATTCTGTCAGATAAGCGGATGATTGCTGCATACCCTCCGCTAACGCCGCGGCTCGGATTTGTTCGGCCTCGGCATGCGCATTCGCGATGATCTGAGCAGCCTGCTCCTGAGCCGAGTTCACATCGGCGCGCGCCCGAGAAAGAACCTCGAAATCTTCACCTTTCAGGATCTTCGCATTCTCCGAACGCGGTAAAAGGCTTTCGAGAGGAGCACCATCATCCATTATTGCAACTCACCTTCCTGCATTTCAGCCTGAACACGTTTCAAGTGTTGATCTATCTCAAATTCAACCACGCGCCGACGTAAGTTTCTTTGTTTAGGATCTCCTGGAAGACCGCCGATAACTTCCGAAGAAACGGATGCCGGCGTAAAGACGCGCAATCGTCGCGCCTGGGCCGGATCGCAAGCCGCAAGCCAGCATGCCCAACCCAGAGCACCCTCCCGCCTTACCTTCTTGGCAAGATCGGTGCTCTTTTCCTCCGGCGCATCAATCGGTTCGACCGGAAGCGGATTTTCGCGAGCCAATAAAGCGATTTCCCGCGATGAGACGCCCAGAACGACGTCCAAAGCTTCTAGGTCGCTTCTCCGCACTAATCGCACAACGTCTTGCCAAAGGATGTGAACCCCGATTGCATGGGACAGGGTTTCAATCAAACCTGAACCACCCGATAGAATTGACTGTTCCCGCGCATCCAGCACCGGTGCAAACAGTCTTTTTGGCGCAATCCGTCTTCCCCGGCGCATAACCATACGCGGCCTGATCCGATCATAAGACAGACGTTCCTGCATCACGGGGTCCATCCCCGAAAGGATCGTCCCATCATCCAGCGCATCCATCCCGGCAATTATCCCGCGCATCTCTGAAATTCGTTGCACGAGCGCCTCTCGGCGTTCGGACGATCCGTTCACCGATCAGCTCGATGCCGCAGTGCCCGATCACCTTCGACGTGCTGAGGCTTACGCGAAGCAGTCAAAATCGCATGACCAACCAGCAACAGAACGACGAAAGCACCACCTATAACCGCAGCGAGGATCGGTGTCATTCCAAGATCACTGATCCCAGCGGGCGTGACGGTTTGTTGCCGTGGATTTGGCGCAGACGCAACGGTAAGCCCCGCAGCAGGATCTTCAAAATCCCCGGAGGCAACACCAAGATTGTTTGAACGCTTCAATAGCGGCTGCTGTTTGCCAGAAACCGCGGCGACTTGATCAGATACAAGTGCCGACGCATCCGATGTCGAGAATAACGCGACTGAAACGCGATCATATTTCAATCCATCAACCGCATTCGCGACCAACATCTTGATTCGCGGAACGACACCGTCGGTTGCCAAATCAGTCCGATGGTGGATGACAACAGAAGCCGTTGGTGTTTCCTTCTCTCTCCGAGAGAGAGGATCATCGTTCGGCGTCGCCAGATGAACCCGCGCGATCACCACACCATCAATATCAGAGACCGTGCGTGATAGTTCTTGCGAAAGTGCATAGTTCAGTCGGGCACGTTCCTCGGAAGGAGACGCAATCAGACGATCATCGCTGAGAACATCGGTCATCGAAGCAAATTGCGGTTTGGGCAAACCGCTTTTGTCGATCAGTGTCACGGCCTCAGCGAAATCATCTTCTCCGACAGAAACGGCAAAAGTACCGTCCTTGTGGCTAACGCGCTCGGCGTCGATCCCTGCGATCAATAGCAAGGCTGTCATCTCGTTCGCGTCGCGCTGCGATAGCTGGTCGTATACTTCAACGCGACATCCAGACAACACCAGAGCACAACAAAAAAGGACCGATATTCTTAATGCTTTGATCATACTACTGACCTCGCATCAGCGATGATGCAGAAGTCGAAAGCTGCGATCCGGTTTTAACAATCAACTGCGTTTCAATCGCGTAGTCGAATGTCCGGGTCATGGCTTCCATTGCATGATCGGCTTGAGTGCTCTGCGAGACAGAAGGCGAAGCATTCGATGACCGCATGGATGCAGATGCAGGACCGTCCAACAATCCCGCCTTTGCGGACTCAACCGCCGACGCAGGACCGGCATCCATGTGCCGCATCGCCGCATTACGGCTCATGCGGCTTTCTTCGAAATTCTTGAGCTTGTCCATCACCGTCGAGCCGACTTGCTCAAGTGGAGTTGATGCACCCAAATTCGGCGAAAACTTCACCGACATCTGGTCACTACTGGCCCGTGTCGCCAAATTAGCAAGATTACCAGCGCCACTGGCTGCGGGAGCTGCAGAACTAGGTCCAACAGGAGAGATAATCACAACGCCACCTCGAAAGAAGTACGGTGTCCAGAACACCGAGACACAAGTAAGTTAAGCAGCGATCGGAAATACCGTCACTGCGTCCTTAGAAAAAACATGTGCGCGTTTGTAACCTGGCCCCCCGCCTCCGGCTCCTCCGGCGGCGACTCCGGAACGACAGAGCGGTTTGAGGATCGCATGTACGCCTGAGGCGCACGGATGCGGGGGGGGAAATTGAATAGCCGACCGATTGAACGAGTTGCTAAATAGCGTGCTCAGAACACCGGTCTGCTTCATTCGACGGATCAACCGCGCCACAAATGCAGCACGAAGCGCTTGGTACGCTTTCGATACTGACATTTCAGATGTGGGCAGCGGATTCACGATCAAACTTCTCCTTGGTAATGCGGTTAATCGACCGCTGTGTCAGATTTCATGACGGATTGAAGTATATCCGCGCCAATAAACTGCATGAGAACCGCAGACGTATTCACGACGCCAGTGGCAAAAATAGCGTCAAAATCTGCCTCCGCTGGTCCCGATGCGGCAGCTAGGCCAGTGCCTGCACCTGCGCCACCAACACTATTCAAACCATTCATCGTTCAACTCCATTTCCATCAAGCGCAAATACGCCTGAAATACCTAGCAGTAAGACGCTACGAGACGCCGAGCCCCGCAATCGGGGCCTCTTAATAATTCACGGCGCAGCGCTTTCGCTTCTGCTGCCCGCCCAAACCCCATCAGAAAGACGCAAAGCACAGCTTTCGCTTCATTAACGCACCGACGCCGCTCCGCAATTGCACAGCGCAATCTCGCAAACGCGGCGCGCTCTTTACCCTGAACTGCTTCGATCATCGCAAGCCCAATCGGACCAGCCGCGTTATCGCTCTGCTCCACATCCAAAAGCTCAAAAATTGGCCGCGCTGCCTCGCCGCGTTCACAGGCCAGAGCCAACACGCCGATTTCGGTAAGCGTCCTTAGATCCCGTCGGGAAATCCGAGGAGAAGATGATACCGACTCAACACCATCACAAGGTGGGGCGTCTTCGAACGATGCTGTGAAATCAAACGCTTGAAACAACTATCATCCTCCCCAAACGCCGTTACGGATGACTTGAGGACCGCGTTGTGATCGCAGCAATTGCTGATATTCGAATTCCAACCGGCGCTGGCGCTCCCATTGCTCGCGCTTCAAAGCAGCTTCGCGCTCAAGGCGCTCGAACCTCAGACGCTCTTGCTCCGCCAACTCGCGTGCCTTGCGTTCTTCGGACTCCGTTTCGATGAGCGCGCTGAGAATAACCTCAACGACAGCCGTATATTCGGGCGGAGCGACGATCATCGCAAATTCGCCATCGACAGCCGTCATTCGAAAACGATCATTATACACGTCGAGCGCTGTTAAAGCCGATTCGAGATCCTTAAGCTTCACCCCATCCAAATCGACGATCCGAGTGATCTGCTCGCTCTGCGAAGTCACCCGAATCCGGCGACCATCAAACCGCCAATCCAATCCTTTACTTTCGGAGATCCCGTTAAGAAGTGCCTCGGCATCAGCATCTTCAAACGAGGCGCTCACACGGCCATCAACAGCCTCGGATAATAGGATTGGTACGCCCAGAGCTTCAGAAAGCTCTTCAAAGACGCTCCTAACATTCTGATCGCGGATCGTTACGTTATATTTTTGCTGTGACAACGGAAAGCTGCTCGCCAAAGCAGGCGAACTCGCAAACGTAGAAACAAGCAAAAGATTTATAAAGCTACGAAACATTCTGAGCAGAATCCTACCGTCAATTCGTCTCAAACTGAACCACATTGAAAATGATGTGTAAAGATGCACGGTACATTTTCGTAACAACCCTTAAGAGAATGCGCTCGAATATGGGTCAATACCAAGAATTTTTTTCATTACGTCCAAAAATTAATCAATTTTTTATTGAACATGTCCCAAAATGGTGCGATTGATAAGAGGCTGTGCTTTTGGCATGAGAAGGCGACGTCTCATTTCGGTTCGCGGCACGTTTTAATAATGGATGCAGGGGAAAGCACCATGAATAACACAATCCACGGCTCGGGGTCGTCCAATGCCCCACCTTCCACGCCAGCGCTCGGTTTTGATGCCGTATTCGCGCGCGAAGGATTCGATCTGAATGGCAACGGAAAAGCTGACCGCTACGAGTTGCTCGCCGCTTTTGGTGGACCTCAGGGCGCCAAAGGCGCAACGGGTGCTACTGGCGCAACCGGCGCCAAAGGTGCTACTGGCGCAACCGGCGCCAAAGGTGCTACTGGCGCAACCGGCGCCAAAG
>CAZJWF010000050.1:0-66 GCA_964549375.1 uncultured Neomegalonema sp. | reverse complement strand
GTGCAACCGGCGCTACTGGCGCAACCGGCGCCAAAGGTGCAACCGGCGCTACTGGCGCAACGGGCG
>CAZJWF010000049.1:0-23387 GCA_964549375.1 uncultured Neomegalonema sp. | reverse complement strand
GGTCATCGCTTTTGCATCATCGGCGTAACTGATGCTTGCGGTTTCGTGGATTTTGGCAAAGTGAAACGCGCCAATGCGCGCTTCCTCTTGGGCCTTGGCGTTATTGTCTGCGGCGGCATATTGGGCGGTGCGGGCGCATTGACGAATGTCGCAATTATCGATCTCTACGCAGTTGCGGTCTGAGTTCTCGATATCAAATGCGGAATCTGAAGATAGCAACACGGAGTACCAACCTTTCGGGTTTGAACTCCCCCAGTGTTCATCGTGATGGTCGTCCGACCGTTTAAACAGAGTGCGACAATTTGTGCCAACCCGATTTACTTACAATCTTTCCTAACTCATCTCACGACGACGAGTCTGAACGAAAAAAGGGCCGCGCGATGCGGCCCTTTTGTGTTTGTGGCGCGAGATAGATACCCCGCGCCTTAACCTTCATTTGTCGGACTAGTAGTCGTGCCCTGCGCTCCGCGCACGATCCCGTTCGCGCCGGTATGCGACTGCCTCATGACCGTGACCGATGATCAAAGCAAAAACACAAAGCCCGATGGAGATCAGCAGCCAGATACCTTCCGAGGTCGCGTACCAAAGCGGCGCTTCAGCCCCCTCAGCCAGAACCGTTGCACCATTGTAGATGGCACCTTCAGCGGTATTCCACGTTGCTTCTTTAAGTGGTGATCCAAACATGTGTTTCTCTCCTTATTCAGCAGCGCGGGCAGAAACCATGCCCTCAGGGTAAGCAACGAGCGGCACTTTTACGGGATCAAGGCCAGCGATTTGCGATGCATCATCCACACGCAGCAGTCCGAAGATCCGGAACACAAGCGAAATGACGTATCCCGGTACGAAGCCGAGAAGGAACATCATCAAGGCACCGACAGCCTGACCGTAGAGTGTGATCGTCGGCACGCCGACGTCTCCGGACAGCGCCGGATAACCGCTCGCAAAAATACCGCAAGCAAGAACGCCCCAGATGCCGATAAAGCCGTGAACGGTGACAGCCCCAACGGCGTCGTCAATCCCCATACGCTCCAGCATTTTCGCGATTGGCGCGAGCATCATGCCGCCAGCGAAGGCAACAGCGAAGGCCATCGGCGGCCAGAAGAAGTCCATGCCCGATGCACAAGAAATAATCCCGGCCAGTGCGCCCGACATCATCCAGAACGGATCGCGCGTGAACGCCCATGCGCCAATCACGCCGCCCGCAAAGCCCATTAAGATATTGAAGGCCAAGGTCGAGAGCGTCATTTTCGTACCGTAGATTGACGTCCACATTCCAGCATCAAATGACCAAGCTTGTCCGGGGACAAGAACACACGCCATCAGAAAGCCGAAGAAGCCGACGATAATCAACATCAGGCCGATAACGGTCAGCGGCATATTGTGACCCGACAAGTTATTTGCCGTTCCGTCAGGATTAAACTTGCCGAGGCGCGGTCCAAGGTTGATGAGAACGCCAAGTGCGAAGAAACCTGCAACCATATGAACGACACCGGCTGCGCCGAAGTCGTGATAGCCGTATTCGGTCACGAGCCAGCCACCTGCGTTCCAGCCCCATGCGGCGGCAACAACCCAAGCAAACGAGCCGAGGACAATTGCAAGCACGATGAAGGAGCTGACCCGTATCCGCTCAATCACTGAACCAGAGAAGATCGAAGCTGTGGTCGCCGCGAACATCGCGAACGCACCCCAGAAAACGCCAGTGATGGTATCACCGAGGTTTGGCCCCATCACAGCACCGGCTGGATTGGCGAAATCGATCCCGACTTGCCATGTCTCTGCCGTTGGTAACAGACCCGGTGTCCAAGCCCAGTAAACGAACCAACCGAAGAAATAGAAGGTCGGCATCATGAAGGCGAAAGCGAGGATGTTCTTGATGCCCGACGCCAAAACGTTCTTGAGGCGACTGGCACCCATTTCATAGGCCAAAAAGCCCGCGTGAATGATCACCATGAGTGGGATCGTGATGTAGTAATATATCTCCGCGATGACAAAATTTGGCGTGCCGCCGCCGGATGCGCTTTCTAGCGCAGCGACTTTGGCTGCCAGTTCGGCAAGTTGTTCTTCCACTTGTCCACTCCCCTTCGGACATAATGGCCGTGGGCATGGCCCGGCCACTTTTGGTTGGGTATCGCCGCGACCCGAAAGCGCAGCACACGTCAAAACCTTAACCAAGAATCTGAAGGGGGCGAGTCCTTTGTTGGATTGGTTCAAATATGGCTCAATTTGCCCCCGCAGTGGCAGGTTTGTGCGTGTCATGTTTGCAAGGACTGGTATGAGAGGGTGGAACAATAACTGAACACGCTTTCGAGCCAACGCGAATCAAGCGCATATTGGGCCGTGTAATGATGATCTCCAGTCGTCGGCTAGAGACCTTTTGGGACGATCACCGTTGGAACATTTGGTAACCGAGCGGCAGAGATGACGATCTCGTCGTCTTTGTCATAAACGATCTCGTAATCCGCTTTCATGCCATCCAAGAACTGCGCGAGCGTGAAACTGCCGAAAGCGTGCATGGGTAAAACCACTCGTGCGCGGAGGCGTTTCAATACCCTTAGCATCGAGGCGGTATCGAGTGTCGTGCCGCCATCGACCGCAGCCATCACCACATCCAGCCGACCAATGGCGGCATATTGCTCCTCAGTTGGCTCGTGATGCAGATGGCCGAGATGGCCGATGCACAATCCGCCATGTTCAAAAATAAAGATCGAATTCCCATAAGGTTCGCCGCCAAAACTGCGAATGTCCGTCGGCACATTGCGGATCAGGCTCGCGTCGAGCTCCAGATAATGTTCGGCAGGCTTGCCTCCCGATCCCCAACCTTTCAGTGCGTGTTTAATTTTTGGATCTGGAAAGGGCGTCCAATGCGTTTCATGTGCATGGTTCATGGTGATGACATCTGGCACTTCGTCGATCTTATACGAAAAATGGCCGGACCAATCGGTCAATATCTGAAGGCCCTCATCTGTTTCGATCAGGTAAGTCGAGTGCGCGATAAAGCGGATGCCAACTTCGCGGTTTTTCAGCTCAAATGCGATGTTCTGCGTGCGGGAGAGTGCGACATTGCCGAGGGTTTTCAGGCTTAAAGAAACCGGGATTGCCTGTTGCGGCGTCGAGCGTTCGACAAACTGAAAACAATCGGATGCAATTGCTGGGGTCGTCATCAATGTCATCAAAAATCCGATAGTTGCGCGCATCTACCCATCCTCCTGATTTCCAAATCGCTCCTGCATGGATACAACGTAGCGCATGAATTGAAGGAGTCCCCCATGATTGCCGTCATTTTTGAATTCTGGCCCAAGGAGGGCCGTAAGGACCAGTACCTCGCTCTTGCAGCGAATATGAAAAAGCATCTCGCTGGTTTTGATGGCTTTATTTCCGTCGAGCGTTTTGAAAGCATTACGGAGCCGGGAAAACTGCTCTCTGTATCGTTTTGGCGTGATGAGGCGGCTTTGGATAATTGGCGGCGGCTCGAAGAACACCGGGCGATGCAAAAGATGGGGCGCGAAAGCATGTTCAGCGACTACCATCTGCGGATTGCCAGTGTTATGCGCGATTACACAATGACCAATCGCGATGAGGCACCGGAAGACAGCAAAGCCCTGCATGGTTAGATCACGCCATGAGGTCTATGGGTATTTCTTGAGGGTCCGCCCCGAAGTATCATCCGTTGCTGGGTGAATAGGCATGGTGGTATCGCGGACCATTTGGATGCAATTTTAAACTTAGATTTTGATGCCGTCCGATGCCTTAATAGCGCCTTGGACCATAATTTTTTGTTTGCCGGATAAGAGTTTTGCTGCGTAGGCTGATTGAAAATCAAAGCAATCTAGGGAGTGAAACAATGAAAAAGCTACTTGCATCTGTGGTGCTGTTCGCGATGGGAACCAGCAGCGCTTACGCCGCTTGCACGAATGATACGTGGAACAAAGTTATGGAGCGCGGTAAGCTCGTTGTCGGCGTGAAGGCCGATTACAAGCCGTGGGGCTATCGGAACAGCGATGGCGAGTTGGTCGGCATGGAAATCGATATGGCCAAAGACGTCGCCGATAAGATGGGCGTCGATATTGAACTCGTCCCCGTACAATCCTCCAACCGTATGCAGTTTCTCGAAGGCGGCAAGATTGATCTGATGATCGCGACCATGTCCGACCGTGCGGACCGCCGTGAGATTGTCGGCATTGTTGGGCCGAACTACTACACGTCCGGTACGAATGTGATGTCGCCGAAGCCTGTCGCGATTACCAAATGGGAAGACCTGCGCGGCAAGCCAGTTTGCGGCAAGCAAGGCGCTTTCTATAACCAGATCGTCGAGGAACGCTATGGTGCGAAGGTCATTGCCTTCACCGGCAACGCCGAGGCCAAACAAGCACTGCGCGATAAGAAATGTATCGCTTGGGTCTACGACGATTCCTCAATCGGATCGGACCTGTCGTCGGGTGATTGGCCTGAGTTCGAAATGCCATTGAACTCCGAGGATGATAACCCTTGGGCACTGGCTGTACCGCTCGCCGAGAAAGATTGTGTGTTCGGACGCTTTATGTCCGGGATGCAGTATGACTGGTTGCAATCTGGCAAGCTGATCGAGCTGGAGAAGAAGCACGGCATTCAGGCGACCGCTTTCCTCCAAGTCCAGCAAGAACGCCTCAAAGATTGGTTGGCTGAATAAGCAAACCCGTCCGCCGCCTGCCTGAGCCGAGCGCTTGGGCGGGCGGCCTTTCTCTTTATCAGGCCCGTCTTTTATGGAATGGCTCGCTGATCTGGCGCGTGATTTGGCCGAGGCTGCGCCGCGCTGGAATTTTATTTGGCTGTATGATCCGGTCGCGGGTGGAAAGATTCTCTCCGGGATCTGGATGACGATTAAGCTCGCTATTGCGTGTCTGATTTTTTCGATGATCATTGGTGTGATTGGCGCGTGGCTGCAAGGGTCGCCGAACCGCTTTCTGCGGGCATTCGTTAACGGCTACATTCAGTTCTTCCGCAACACGCCGCCTTTTGTGCAGTTGTTATTTTTCTATTTCGCGCTCGGACAATTTACCCCTGTTGTCACCGCACCTGATGGTTGGACGGTGGAACCGGTTATCTCTAACGTTGGTTGGGCGATTATTTCACTGTCGTTTTTTGCCGGGGCCTTCAACGTCGAAATTTTCCGTGCAGGGATCGAGGCCGTGCCAGAGTCGACGCGCGAAGCGTCCGAGGCGCTGGGCTTCACTCGGACGCAGACGTTTCGATATATCATCATGCCACTGGCGATACGGGTGTGTTTGCCAGCGTTGAACAACAATTTGGTCAATCTGGTGAAGACGACAACGCAGGCCTTTGGTATCGCGGTGCCAGAGTTGCTGTACCAGTCTGTGACGATTTGGAACGATTATCCGAGCGCGCAATACCCAACGATGTTGCTGCTTTTCGTCGTCTACATCGTCCTTGTCGGTATCCTCGTCATGGGGATGAATAAGTGGGAACGGCAGATGAAAATTCCGGGGTATGGGGCATGAAGATGATCCCCGGTATTAGTGCGCGGGCGCGCACGGATTTGGCAGTTCTCAAGCCGTTTGATGTCAAGGCGCATAGTCCTGATGCGATGGGAATGACGCGATGGGTTGCGGGGTTGCCGTGGTGGACGCCTGTCGCGATCCTCGCTTTTTCGTTGATTTGGCCTGCCATTGCTTATGCCCAATCAAGCTATGGCATTGGTGACGCCTTCGCGGCGCTATGGCGGTGGATACCGTTTTTGCTCAGCGAAGGTTTTTTGTTGAATGTGTTGATCTCGGTCTTTGCGATGCTGATCGGCACGTTGCTGGGGGCGGCATTGGGGCTGGGGCAAATCTCGCTCAATAGGTGGATGCGCCGGTTCTGTTGGTTCATGACGCAGCTGTTTCGCAATTCTCCGTGGCTGGTGATCCTGTTTATCGTCCTGCTGGCACTACCTTTTGAAGTTCGGATTTTTGGAGCGATTTTGACCTTCCCCGATTGGTGGAAGGCCGTCATTGGCCTATCGTTGCCGATCATGGCGAATATTTCCGAGATTGTGCGCGGGGCAGTAGCATCCGTACCCACCGCGCAGTGGGAAGCGTCAGAAAGTCTCGCGTTTTCGCGGCAACAAACCTTGTGGCGGATTATCTTGCCGCAGTGTTTCAAGCGCATGATCCCCCCGTGGATGAATTGGTATGCGATTTTGACAATGGCAACGCCGCTGTGTTCGCTGCTGGGTGTGCAAGAACTGATTACGCTGTCGCGGCAAGCGATGGAGAGTGAGAACAATCACCCGGAGCTGTTGATTCCGTTTTACGGTTTCGCGCTGCTCATGTTCTTTGTTTACTGTTATCCGATTGCCCGCGCGACCATCGCGCTGGAGCGTCGATATGCCGTGAAGCTGTGAGGCGCGTATGACTTGGACCCCAGATCAGCCGATTATCTCGATCAAGGATGTGCATAAATCCTTTGGCGACCTTGAAGTCCTCAAAGGTGTTTCGCTTGACGTGATGAAGGGAGAGGTGATTTGCGTTATTGGCCCGTCGGGTTCAGGGAAATCGACGCTGATCCGCTGTATCAACGGTCTCAACGATATTCAGGGCGGCTCAATTTCCGTTGAAGGGATTGAGGTTCATGACCCCGATCTTGATAAGCTGGCGCTGCGTAAAAAGGTTGGGATGGTCTTTCAGCAGTACAATCTGTTCCCCCACAAGACCGCGCTTGAAAATGTCATGATGGCGCCGTTGCTCGTGCTTAGACGGGACAAGGCAGAGGTGGAACAAGAAGCGCGGGCGCTGATCAAGAAAGTGCGGCTAGAGGGCAAAGAGAACGCTTATCCCGGCGAGCTTTCCGGTGGCCAGCAACAACGGACAGCCATTGCGCGCAGCCTTGCGATGAATCCCGATGTGATGCTGTTCGACGAGGTTACTGCGGCGCTGGACCCGGAGACGGTGAAAGAGGTGTTGGTGACAATCAAAGACCTCGCCGCCGAGGGGATGACTTGTATTCTTGTCACTCACGAAATGGGATTTGCACGAGAGATTGCGGATCATATCTATTTTACTGACCGAGGCGTGATCGTGGAACATGGCCCGCCCGCGACATTCTTTGACAGTGCGAGTGACCCGCGCACCCGCGAGTTCCTAAGCCAAATTTTATGAGATTGCGGAGAAACGGCGATGACTAAGGCGTTTGAAATTGCCGTCCTGCCCGGTGACGGGATTGGTAACGAGACAGTGCCGGAAGGTCTGAAAGCTCTAGATGCGATGGCGGCTCTGCATGGCTTCGAGATTAAGAAAACGCCATTCGATTGGTCGTGTGAGACTTATAAATCAACGGGCCAGATGATGCCGGATGACGGCATTGATCGTTTGCGCGATCATGATGCGATTTTCCTTGGGGCCGTTGGCTTTCCCGGTGTGCCCGATCACGTTTCGCTGTGGCAATTGCTGATCCCCATCAGGCGTGAGTTTGATCAATACGTCAATTTGCGACCTGTTCGGTTGCTTCCCGGTATCACGCCGCCGCTGCGCGATAAGGCGCCAGGCGACATTGATATGTGGATCGTTCGCGAGAATGTCGAAGGCGAGTACTCGCAGATTGGTGGGCGGATGCACGCCGGGTCCGAGTTCGAATTCGCATCGCAGATGTCCACTTTTACCCGTCACGGAACGGATCGCGTGATGCGCTATGCTTTCGACTTGGCGCAGAGAACTGGAAAAGATCACGTCTCTTCGGCAACTAAATCCAATGGCATCTATCACACGATGCCGTTCTGGGATGAGCGCTTTGCCGCCGTCGGGGCTGAGTATCCTAATGTTCGGACGGACCAGCATCATATTGACATTATGGCGGCACGGTTTGTGATGTCGCCAGAACAGTTTGACGTGGTCGTTGCCTCAAATTTGTTTGGAGACATTCTCAGTGATCTTGGCCCTGGTGTGACGGGAACGATTGCTGTTGCGCCATCAGCGAACCTCAATCCCGAACGTAAACATCCCTCAATGTTTGAGCCGGTTCATGGGTCAGCGCCCGATATTGCCGGACAGGGCATTGCCAACCCTGTCGGTCAGATATGGGCCGCTGCGATGTTGCTTGAGCACCTGGGTGAGCCGGAAGCAGGGACGCAGGTTATTGGAGCACTTGAGACAGTTTTGGGCGATGCCAACGCTCCGAAGACGCCGGACCTTGGCGGAACGGCGAGCACGTCTGAGCTGGGTGATCGAATTGTCGCCGCGATTACGTCGCTCGGATAACTTTTAGTTGGAAAATTGCTAAGCCCTCGCGCGCTTGGCGATGGCGTGCCGTGTGTCGCTTTTTCGAGAAGGATGCGCGTGACTACGCGGATTTTTGAAGTTCAGATCGTCCGGTTTTCGGAGACCACCGACTCTCTGGAATATGAATAGTCGCTAAGGTGCCTTTGCCGAGGTCGCTGCTCAGGGCGAGCGTCCCGCCATGATCATCAATGATGCGGCGCACGATCGAGAGACCCAGTCCGACGCCGCCATAATTGCGTGCGTAGGTTTCCTCGACTTGTTGGAACGGTTGCTCAATAACTTTCAGATCGGTTTCACTAATCCCAATTCCAGAATCGGCAATTGTGATCGTCAGGCCACCGTTTTCAGTTTTCCAGCCAATATGTACCGGCTGACCGATTTGCGAAAATTTGATGGCGTTTCCGATGAGATTCGCGAGCATTTGTTTCATATGTCGCCGGTTCGCTCGCAATTCTCCAGCGGGCGCGTTCTTGTCGATTTTGATGTCAGCCAAACGGTTATCATCGCGCTGGCCAGCGGTCGATACCGCTTGATCAACCAAACTCTCGAAGTTGAGCATTTCTTCGTCCGCAGCAGTTGTTCCCTCGTCGGTATTGCTCACATCAAGGATATCATTGACGATCCCCAGTAATTGCGTGCCGCTGCTGTGAATGTTGTCGACATATCCGCGATAGACCTCCGGCTGAACTGGGCCGTTGATCTCGTGCAGGATCATTTCTGAATACCCTTGGACTGCGTTTAAGGGAGTGCGTAGCTCGTGACTCATGTTCGCTAGGAAGTTTGATTTCGCACGGTCTGCAGCCTGTGCTTTTTGCATCAGATGTTCGGCTTCCAATTTCCGAGCTTCTGTTTGCGCTTGGACTTCCGCAGTTAACTGAACCAGCATTCTTGCGCGAGAGACGGAGAATGTTACAGCAATTGTTAATCCGGCAAATCCGATCAGTTTTTCGATCTCAGCGCCCACGAGAATGCTGTTGCCGGAGACGTAGGCGAGATAAGCATTGGTGCCGTCGGCAGGAGGTGCTGCAGTCAAGATTCCGGCTCCGACCGCCAATACACACCAGCCGATCATGACCGAGCTACCTGCGACAATTGCGGGCAGGGGGTGAAAGCGTAAGGCTCTGACCCCCACGAGGACGAAGAGAAATACAATTGATGGTGCTTTGAGCACCGCAATCGCGTCGTGACCGTGGGCGTATTGATAGCTCCAAATCAAGGTGATGAAAATTCCAACTTCACAAACGGTCAGGAATCCGAGCCAAAACTCTGAGAAAAACGGGCGTTTGGCCACGTAAATGCGCATTCTGCAGATTGCTAGTGCGCTGATGAGGAGGGCAACGACCCAAATGTTCAGGGATTGCCAATCAGTTTTCACCGCTGCAATCAAATGCATGGCGATGACGATAAGAGCAACTGCTCCCAATGCCGTCGCGATCCAGATTTCACCTTGACGGTCAAACCGCTGAACGGTTGCCCTTAGTTGGACAGCTTGGCGCAGAGAATCTGAATCCGTTTGAGTCAAGGCTGCTGTCCAAAATAGCGATTGAGAGTCCAAGATGTCTAACTTTCGACGCTAGATAAGAATGGTTAGAAATATATTGAGTTTGGGCGTCGAACGAGCAGCTTCATACTTCGCACGTGAAAGGAAAAGTTAGTCTTTTAACAAAATTGTCGCGACTCTGATGATGGGGATGTCGTGTCTCTAGCGGGTTAGTCGCCAATTGACGTTACCTATCACGTCGCGGTTGCCCGCGTTAATATCCAGTCTCGGACTTGTTTTGCGGGCGGCGAAAGGGGTCGGGTGCGTGACCAGACGAGGTAAAATCCAACCTCCGTTCGCCACGTCCAGTCTTGGCGCGCTGACAACAGGCCTTTCGCGATTAATGGGTCGACGATATGTGCCCAGCCGAAGGCAAAACCTTCCCCGGACATCGCGGCTTGCAACACGAGCGCGTAGTCATTTAGACGCAAACCCGCATCTGGTGTCGGGGTGGCAATGTCAAAACTTGCGAACCATTGCTGCCATGTTGGGCGCTCGCGGATTGGTTCTTCGAGATGGATTAACCTTTCGTGCAAAAGGTTCGGCACCGTTTTCAGGTTGATGGCTGTGGACATGACTTGCGGGCTGGCCACGGGGAAAATGGCTTCCTCAGCAATCAATGCTGCGTGTACATCTGGCCAGTTTCCGCTGCCGCGTCGGACGGCGAGACTGATCGTCTCAGCGTCGATATCAGGCTCGCGGTCACTCGATTGCAGCCGTAGATCAATCGCGGGATGCCGTTCATGCAACTCGTACAAGCGGGGCACCATCCAATAGGTGTTGAAGGCAGATGAGGCATTGAGCGTCACGTGATCATTTTGCGAGAGTTGCCTTACGGCCCGTGCCGAATGGAGCATTTGCTCAAATGTGGCTGTAGCGTCGGCAAATAAACGCTGTCCGGCAGCAGTCAATGTGACTTTCTTATGGGCGCGTTGGAACAGTGAGACGCCGAGCGATTGTTCCATTTGCCGGATCGCCGCACTGACCGCAGGTTGCTGGATATTCAACTCTTTGGCGGCACGGGTAAAAGACCCATGCCGCGCAGCCGTCTCGAACACGACCAGATTTCGCGGGGAAGACAACAAACGCCAAAGCTCTTACATAAACTCAAATTATCCAAACAATCAGTTTTTTGTTGCATCACAAGGCTTGAATTTGGCTGTAACCTATCGTTCAGTCAATGATTGAGAGGATCAGTGATGGCGCGTCGATCCCGTGTTGCCCGCAACCGTCAGACGGTTCAAACTGGTGCGCCCGCTTCTCCCTATATCCGCCGGACCCTGCCGTTCTTTGATCCCTTGGACGAAAATCAGATCACGGCACTGGAACAGCAAGCGGATTGGATCGTTCAAGAGGTTGGCATAGCGTTTCGCGATGACCCTGTGGCGTTAGAGCTTTGGAAGAAAGAGGGTGCGAGGATTGAAGGCGACATCGTGCGCGCTCCCGCAGATTGGATTCGCAGCCTTTGTGCGAAAGCTCCCCGTGAGTTCACTCAGCTTGCCCGCAACCGCGAACGCTCTGTCACCATCGGAGGAGATAATCAGGTTTTCGCTGCGATCTACGGCGCGCCTTTTGTGCGCGACCTAGAGGGTGGGCGGCGCTATGGCGACATCAAGGCGTTCCAAGATCTTGTGAAACTGACCTCCATGCTGCCGTCATTGCATCATGGTGGATTGGTCATTTGCGAACCATGTGATGTGCCAGTCAGCACCCGGCACCTCGATATGTTGCTGGCACATATGACGCTGTCCGATAAGCCGCATTTGGGCGCGATTACCGAAATGAGCCGTGCGCAGGACAGCGTTGATATGGCTGAGATTGTCTTTGGCCGTGAGGTCATGGACGAAAACTGCGTGATCATGGGCAATGTGAATACCAACTCGCCGCTCTTGATCGACAAAGTCGTCACCGAAGCAATTCGCGTATACTGTGGACGCGGGCAAGGCATCGTCGTCGTTCCGTTTATTCTGTCTGGTGCAATGGGGCCAGTCAGCACGGCGGCCTCGGTCGCGCAAGCAATGGCCGAAGCGATGATGGCGTGCGCCTATGCACAGCTTGTGCGGCCCGGTGCGCCGTTTGTCTTGGGGAACTTCCTCTCGTCGATGTCGCTGAAATCCGGCGCGCCGACATTTGGGATGCCGGAGCCGGTCATGTCGAACTATGCGATCGGACAGATGGCGCGGCGACTTGGCTTGCCGTTGCGGTGCGGTGGATCGTTAACCGCATCAAAGATTGAAGACGCCCAAGCCGCCTATGAGAGCGCGGACTCCATGCACTCCACGATGATGGCCGGAGCGAACTTAGTGCTGCATTCAGCCGGTTGGCTGGAGGGTGGTCTGTGTACCGGATATGAAAAACTTGTCATGGATGCGGATCGACTGGGCAGCTATCAAAAGGTGCTTGATCAGGGACTCGATTGTTCTGATGAAGCCCTCGCGCGTGATGCTTACGCAGAGGTTGCACCCGGTGGGCATTTCTTAGGCTCTGCACATACGATGCGGAACTACCAAACGGCCTTTTACGAACCGGCACTCAGCGACAGCGAAAACGTCGAAAGCTGGGAAGAGGCCGGTTCCCCCGATATGCGTCAGCGTGCGTTCAAACGCTGGAACGCCATGCTCGCGGAGTATCAGGCACCGCCGATTGAAAGCGGAATGAAAGAAGAGTTAGAAGCATTCGTGGCAAAGCGCAAAGAAGAACTTCCTGAGGCGTGGTATTAATGACGGAGGCGAACGTGGCCGTAGAAATTCCCGATACGATGAGCGCGGTTCACCTTACGGGTCACGGCGGACCGGAGGCGCTGATTTTTCGCGATGACGTCCCGGTGCCCAGACCGGCTGAGGGTGAGGTACTGATCCGCGTTGGCGCGGCGGGTATCAACAATACGGATATTAATACCCGGATT
Source organism: uncultured Neomegalonema sp. (assembly GCA_964549375.1). Classification (GTDB taxonomy): domain Bacteria; phylum Pseudomonadota; class Alphaproteobacteria; order Rhodobacterales; family Rhodobacteraceae; genus JAHDDY01. The sequence goes on along the minus strand of CAZJWF010000049.1, from coordinate 10,693 downwards.
GGCTGGTACTCTAAAGCCGTAACCGGCGATACGGAAAGTGCGACAGGTTCTCTTTCTGCTGACGATGACGATGCAAGCTGGACCGGGAGGCCGCTTGTTTTTCCGCGCATTCAAGGCGCGGATTGCTGCGGTGAAATCGTTGAGACCGGAACGGGAGTTGATCCTGCCAGAGTGGGTGAGCGGGTTCTTGTGGCGAGTTTGCAGCCCGCAGCGGATGCCGCGCACGAGTGGGATTTTATCACTTTTGGGTCGGAATGCGACGGTGCTTTCGCGCAGTTCGCGGTCGCGCGTAGTGATGAAACATACGCCATTCAAAGCGATTTAAGCGATGCGGAGCTTGCGTCGTTTCCGTGCGCTTACTCTACGGCTGAGAATTTGCTTTCGCGGGTGGGGTGTAATGAACGTGACGTCGTCTTGATCACGGGTGCATCGGGCGGCGTTGGTTCGGCGGCGATTCAGCTTTGCCGTCGGCGCGGTGCGACTGTGATCGCGATGGCCTCGAAAGCGAAGCACAACGTCATGGTGGAACTTGGCGCAGCACAAATGCTCGACCGCGGTGACGATCCTACCGCGGTGCTGGGTGCGCAGAGTGTGACGCTTGTTGTCGATCTGGTGGCGGGGGAAGCTTTTCCCTCGCTGATCGCTTGTCTGAAGCGCGGCGGACGGTATGCAACGGCTGGTGCGATTGGCGGGCCGCTCACCACGCTGGATGTGCGCGACCTTTACCTCAAAGACCTCAGCTTTTATGGCAGCACCGCGCAGAATGCGGCAACGATGCCTAATCTCATCCGCTATATCGAGGATAGGGAGATCAAACCCTTGGTGGCCGAGACGTTTCCATTGTCCGAAGTCCACCGTGCGCAGGAAGTATTCCTGCAAAAGAAGTTTGTCGGAAAACTGGTCTTGCTGCCCTGATATTGACGAAGGAGATTCCGATGCCTGAGATACAAAAAGATGAAACCGGCGGCGAAAAACAGCTCCCATCCCATGCGAAAGTCGTGATCATTGGTGGCGGTGTTGTCGGTTGTTCAATCCTTTTTCATCTCGCGAAGTTTGGCTGGAAAGATGTTGTCTTGCTGGAACGGGACGAGTTGACCTCTGGCTCAAGCTGGCACGCGGCGGGGCAAATTCACACGATTAGCTCAGACCCGAATATCAGCCGCTTGCAAGGGTATACCATCGACCTTTACAAAGAGATTGAGGAGACTAGCGGCCATAGCGTCGGCCTGCACATGACGGGTGGGTTCTATGCCGCGTCGACGAAGGAATGGTATGACTACCTCAAGCGCGAACGTTCAAAGGCGCGGTATATGGGGCTGCATCAAGAGTTTATCTCGCCAAAGGAACTTGCCGAGCGCCACCCCCTGATCGATACGTCGCAATATTATGCGGCGCTGTGGGATGATCAGGATGGCGATCTTGATCCATCCGGCGCGACGTATGCTTTTGCGAAAGCGGCGCGGGTGCATGGCGCGCAGTATTTTACGCATACTCCGGCAACCGAAGTCAGTCAGCGGCCTGACGGGTCATGGGATGTCACAACGCCAAAAGGTCAAATCAGCGCAGAGCAGATCGTTAACTGCGGTGGTCTCTGGGCGCGTGAAGTCGGCCACATGGCAGGGGTGAACCTGCCGGTACAGCCGATGGAGCACCATTACCTTATTACCGAGGCCATCCCAGCAATTGCCGAGCGAATGGAGGAAGGCGGCGCGGGACGCTTGCCGTGTGGCATCGACTATGAGGCCAATATCTATTTTCGGCAGGAACGTCAGGGAATGCTGTTGGGGACTTACGAACCGAAAGGGACGCCGTGGAAGGTGGGCGGCACGCCTTGGGACTTCGGTCACGAATTGTTGCCGCCTGACCTCGACCGGATTGCGGATCGGCTCGAACTCGGCTTTGCGCGTATTCCGGCACTCGGCGAGGCCGGGATCAAGGATGCGATCAACGGTCCTTTCACTTTTGGTCCGGATGGAAATCCGATGATTGGACCCGTTCCGGGGATGAAGAACTACTGGGTCGCGGTTGGGGTCATGGCTGGTTTTTGTCAAGGGGGCGGTGTTGGTCTGTCGATGGCCGAATGGATGATCGACGGCGAACCGTCGATTGATGTTTGGGCGATGGACGTCGCACGCTTTGGTGAGTTCGCCTCTCCTGATTGGGGTACGGTTAAATCGACGGAGAATTACGAACGCCGATTTGTAATGACATTTCCCAATGAGACATTGCCGAAAGGTCGGATGCAAAAGACAACGGCGCTTTATGATCGTCTCGTCGCGAAAGGCGCGCGGATGGATCAGGGCTTTGGTTTAGAGAATGCGCTGTGGTTTGCGGATGGACCCGAAGACGCACACGAACCGCCCACATTTGAGCGCAACCGTAGTCATGATTACGTTGGGCGGGAAGTGAGGGCGGTACAGGAGGCGGTTGGCGGTATAGAGATCGCCAACTTCTCCAAACACGAGTTTAAGGGGGCAGGTGCGCGCGCCTTTTTGGATAAGACGCTTGCGGGGTACGTTCCCAAGCCCGGACGTTTGGCGTTAACTCCGATGCTGACGCCAAAGGGTAAGCTTTATGGGGATCTGACTGTCGCGTGTCTCGCGGATGATCATTTCATGCTGTTCGGATCGGGCGCGATGCAAGAGGCGCATCGCCGATGGTTCGAAAAGGACGTACCTGACGGTGTGCGATACGAGAATGTTTCGGACGATTGGCATGGCATTGCCTTGTCCGGTCCCAAGAGTCGCGAGTTGCTTTCTCGATTGACTCGCGATGACGTGAGCGCGGACGCGTTCAAATTTCGCGACACCCGGCAAACTTACGTTGCTGGTGTGCCAGTGATCCTTCATCGGATCAGCTTTTCGGGTGAGCTGGGGTATGAGGTTTATTGTAGTCCGCAATACCTGTTGCGCCTTGCTGACACGATTGAGCAGGCGGGCGATGATCTCGGCTATCGCTGGTACGGTGCGCGGGCGCTGATGTCGATGCGGCTGGAGAAAGGGTGGGGCGCATGGTCGCTGGAGTTTCGGCCAGATTTTGATGCGATCGAAAGCGGTATGGACGTTTTCATCAATTGGAAGAAAGATTTTGTCGGCAAAAGCGCAACGCTCGCCGCGCGCGAAGCTGGACCGAAACAACGCCTCGTGACGATGACGATTGATGTGGACGGGATCGACGTATCCAACGACGAAGCCATTCTGAAAGATGGGGAGGCGGTAGGGTATGTCTCCTCCGGTGGCTACGCTCATCGTGTCGGTCGGTCGATGGCGATGGGGTATGTCCGCGCGGAATGCGCCGAAGCGGGCACGATGCTGCAGGTCGAAATCTTGGGCGAAATGTATGATGCCGAAGTTCTCGGTGGGCCGCTCTATGATGCTAACGGCGCGAATATGCGGGCGTAAGCGCGGCGGATGCCTTTGGAATGGTGGGTATTTTAATCTGAGGCGCGGCCTACTCGGGTGATGCTGTTGAGCAGTTTTATCCCGGAACGGGTCGCGCAGCCCGCCGCCACTGTCATTTGTGGCAAGACCATCCATTCCAGCGCCCACGCTGCGCCGGAGCGTTCCTGTTCATGCACGAGCGCTTGGCCCATGACCCCATTTTGGCCCGCATTAAAGCGGGCGAGGGTGACGAGCAATTCTGCCAGTATTGGATTTTGTTTATGCGGCATCGCCGATGATCCACCGCCACCCGTGAGCGCAATCTCGTCGATGCCTTGTTGTGCCATCAAGGCGATGTCTTGCCCGATTTTTCCAAGCGTTCCTGTCAGGCGCGTGAGCCAATCGCTGTAGCGCATCAGGCAACTGCGATCCGTGTGCCAGCTTTGCGCGGGCATTGGCAGCCCTAGTTTCTCCGCGACAAATGCGTTGATCCGCTGTGCGTCTGTCCACAATGCTTGCCCGTCGCCGACCGCCCCGCCGATCTGGAGCGTGAGCCGTGCGGTCAAGCTTTCCGTGTCAGCGTGTAGGTCGGCCAAAGCGCTTTGCCATTGGCCCAAGCGGTGCTTTGCATTGATCGGCAGCGCGGCCTGCATTCGGGTTCGGCCCATCAACGTTTTGTCGCCTTCTTCCTTGATGCATTGATCGAGGAGAGCGGAAAGCTCAGTCAAATCGCGGGACAGCACATCGGTTACAGCGCGCAGTGTCAAGACTAGCGCCGTATCAATGACATCTTGAGACGTCGATCCGTCATGGATGGCCTTTGGATGGTTCAAACCGTCCCGCAGTTGGGCGATGAAGGTTGGGATAACCAGTCCGTCCCGTGCGACGCCCTCGCGTAGCGCAGCGGCGTCGGGTATCCAACGCGCAATCGCATCTCGTGCCGCGTCTGCTGCAGTAGCATCAATCCTACCGGCATCGAACAAAGCATCTGTCCACGCGCGCTCATAGAGGATCATGTGCGCGGCTTGTGCTTCGGCGCTCCAAAGAGGCACGATGTCCGGCGCGTTAAAGAGGCCGTTCAGCCAAGGGTGATCGAAGACGCTCGCACTCATATTGTTCCCTAGCTAGCCGCGCGAAGGTGTAGGATCTCGCGGGCTTGTGCTGGTGTGGCGACAGGGCGTTCGTATTTCTCGCACAGGTCGGCGGCACGTTTGATCAATGCGGCGTTGGAGGGGGCCAGCGTTGCCTTGTTGAGCCGCACATTATCTTCGAGGCCTGCGCGTGTGTGGCCGCCAGCGGCAATCGCCCATTCATTCACTACGATCTGATTGGGTCCAATTCCGGCGGCACACCAAGCTGCATCTGGTGCGCGGGTTTGCATCGTTTCGACATAAAAATCGAACACCGTTTTATCAGCGGGCATGGCATTTTTGACACCCATGACGAACTGAACATAGAGCCGCCCAAACAGCTTGCCGTCCCCGTGCATCGCGATGGCGTGCAGGATATGCGACAGGTCAAACGCTTCGACCTCTGGTGTGATTTCGTAGGTTTGCATTTCCGAAGACAGCCACGCGACGAGATCGGGCGGGTTCTCGTACACCCGTGTCGGAAAGTTGTTTGACCCCACTGAGAGCGATGCCATGTCGGGCCGCAAAGGCAGCATTCCGCCTCGCTCTTTGCCTGCGCCAGACCGCCCACCGGTCGAAAATTGGATGATCATGCCCGGACAGTGCTTTTCGACGCCTTCTTTCAATCGGGCGAATTTGTCTGGATCGGAAGAGGGTGTTTCGTCGTCGTTGCGGACATGCGCGTGGCAGATTGAAGCCCCGGCCTCGAACGCTGCATGAGTGGATTCGATTTGTTCGGAGACGGTAATCGGAACCGCTGGATTGGCCGCCTTAGTCGGGACCGAGCCGGTAATGGCAACACAGAGGATGCAGGGATTATCCGAAGGTTTAGACATCAAAAAACACCGTTTCCTCATTGCCTTGAATACGAATGTCGAAGCGGTATGTACCATCTTTGCCGCGCTTGGCGATGAGTGTCTCTACGCGGCTTTGATCGTCGATCAGCGCTAGCACGGGATCAACGCTGTTATCCTCGTCGGAAAAATACATTCGCGTGTGCAGCCCGATATTGATACCGCGCGCAACGATCCAGACGGTGATATGCGGCGCTTGCAGTCGGCCATCGGCAGACGGAACACGTCCCGGTTTGATTGTCTTGCAGCGCCATTCGCCAGTTTCCGGGTTTGCAGCGATCCGGCCAAAGCCTGAAAACCTCGGATCGGCTTTGCCTCGTGGATCGTTGCCGGGAAAAAATCCGCTGTGGTCAGCGTGCCATAGCTCGATGAGGACATCGCCCATTGGCGCATCCGCACCATCCCAAACGCACCCGGTTACCGTGATGGCCTGGCCTTCGGCGCCGTCTTGATACAGTCGGCCGCCTAGATCTTCGGGAATGACGCCGGTGATCCCACAGGAATTGGGGACGCAGCCAATATGAACATAAGGGCCAGCGGTTTGGCTGGGCGTTTCGGGCAATGCTCCGCCGTCTCGCATCATGTGCCCTCCGGTTGATTCTCGAACAAAGTCGCGTTTCGTCCGCGCAGGACGATATCAAACCGATAGGCCCGCGCATCCATATGCACGGTGTTTTCCATATCCAAGGGGGCAATCAACGTGTCGATGGCGTCTTGTGAGGGAATACTCTGCACGATGGGGCACAGAGCGATTAGCGGGTCGCCCTCAAAATACATCTGGGTGATCAGTCGTTGCGTGAAAGCGCTGCCAAAGACTGAAAAATGGATATGCGCGGGTCGCCAGTCGTTGCCGCCATTCGGCCACGGATACGCGCCCGGTTTTACGGTTCGTAAACTGTAAGAACCGTCTTCGCTCGTGATGGTACGGCCACAGCCGCCGAAATTAGGGTCGAGTGCAGCGACGTATCCTTCTTTTTTATGGCGATAGCGTCCCCCTGCGTTTGCTTGCCAGACTTCTATCAGTGCACCGGGAACCCCGCGTCCATGCTGGTCGATCACGCGCCCATGAACGATAATGCGCTGTCCAACAGCGCTTTGCCCATCCGCCGCGAAGTTATGGATCAGGTCATTGTCGAGTGCGCCGAGGATGTCGTGGCCGAAGACAGGGCCGGTTAGTTCCGACAGGGTTTGCGAAAATGTGATCAGTGCATGGCGAGGAGAACGGGTCGTTGAGCTGCGATAGGCGGCGTGAAATGCCGGGGGATGCCGCGTGTGATCCCGCGCGAGGAATGGCGGCTCAGACATTGTCGGCTTCCATTTCCTGATAGGTTTGTTTGGCCAGTTTCAGTGCGTGATTGGCGCGGGGAACGCCCGCATAGATCGCGACATGCTGAAAAACTTGCTGCACATCTTCTTTGGTTGCCCCGGTTTGAGCGGTAGCGCGAATGTGCATGGGAATCTCATCGAAATTTCCCATTGCCGCCAGTAATGCCAAGGTCAGCATGGATCGTTCGCGCCGTGAAATCTGATCAGATGCCCAGACCGTTCCCCAAGCGCCCTCGGTAATTAGAGTCTGAAAGGGTTCGTCAAAGTCTGTCTTGGCGGCTTCGGCGCGGTCCACATGAGCATCGCCGAGCACCTGTCGGCGCACAGTCATTCCCGTTTTTTTACGTTCGCTCATGCAATTGGCCTCCCTGCGGAGACCATTAAACAAACCCACCGGCGAAAGACAATCCGGATGAGTGTCAGTCGCTGAGTGAGCGCAGGACGGGAGGAAATCGCGTAAGATATCAGCGAGAAAGCCACAATGCGGCGTTTAATTCCCTCCGTCTTAACGGTTCACTTGCTGGGCGCTGAACCCGGCCATCTGTTGATACGCGCCAACCAGTGCCGTTAGTTCATCCGGCGTGGCGATATCATCGAGCGTTTTGAATCCGTTTGGGGCACGTTCTTCAACCAGATCAATTACCCGTTCCGGTCCGCCTTTGCGATTTGCATAGACGATTTCGGTGGTCGCGGGACGGCGCGCGGCGTCATAGGCGGCCAGTGCCGTTTGCCCGTCATGTTCTGCGAGCAGATCCGCAAGGCAGACTGCATCTAGAATAGCCTGACTCGCACCGTTCGAGCCGACGGGATACATCGGATGGGCCGCATCGCCGAGAAGGGTGATACGCCCGTCGGTCCACTGATCCAGCGGGTCGCGGTCACACATGGGATAGATGAAGTTCTGCTCGGTTGCCTCGATCAGTCCTTCAATGTCGATTTCAGGCAGGTCAAAGACGCCATCGACATGCTGCATCACGTCGCTAAGCTTTCCGGCCTTTGACCAGTCATCCCGCGACGGGATCGGCGTTGAACCGTCGCCGAGCTTGGCGCAGACCACCCAGTTCATGAGGGACTTGTCGGGGTGCTCAGGGTCGTTAAAAATCGGATAGAGCACCAGCTTTGCTTTCATCCCACCGGCGATAATCATCGTTTTGCCATCCGCGAAGCGTGGCCACATGGTTGCCCCGCGCCACATCAGAATGCCGTTCCACGAGGGCGAACCTTCATCGCCGTGATAGTGACGGCGGACAGCCGAGTGGATGCCGTCGGCGCCGATCAGTATATCGCCCGTCATGGTGGTCTCGCCGGAGCCTGTTGTGAATTTCGCTGAGACGCCCTTATCCGTTTGCTCGAATCCAGTCAGGCGATGGCCGGTTTTGATGTTGTCCGCCCCAAGACGATCAATGGCGGCGGTGTGGAGCAGCTGTTGCAGCTTGCCCCGGTGGATCGAGAATTGCGGCACGTCATAACCGGCATCAAGGCCGCGCGGTTGGCTGAGGATGTTCTGTCCTGCTGCCGTCTTGTAAATCAGGGTGCTGGTACGAATGCCGACAGCGTCCAACGCACTCAATAAACCGAGGTTCGCGAGTTCTTTGATTGCATGGGGCAGGGTGTTGATGCCAACGCCAAGCTGTTTGATCCCCGACGCTTGTTCGCACACCACTGCCTCGATCCCACGCGCATGTAGTGCAAGGGCCGTGGTCAACCCGCCAATACCGCCTCCAACAATAAGAACGCGCATGAAATCCTCCCTTTCCTGATAACAGTTTGCGTGTCAGGTTGCGGGAAAGACAAGAGCTAAGGGAGAGTCCGTATGAGCAAGCTGGTGATTCATAACATTGGATTATTGCTGTCGGGCAAAATGGAACAGCCGATCCTTGATGCGGATTGCATTATCGCTGTGGATGGCAAGATTTCCGCGATTGGCAAGGCAGGGGATATGGACCTGTCTGGTGCTGAGACGGTTGTGGACGCCAAAGGCGTGACTCTCGCGCCGGGATTAATCGACAGTCACATTCACCCGGTCATTGGTGATTATACCCCGCGCCAGCAGCAGTTGAGCTGGATTGATTCCACGCTGAATGGCGGTGTCACCACGATGATTTCAGCGGGTGAGGTGCATTTGCCGGGACGGCCCAAGGATATTGTCGGCCTGAAGGCGCTCGCGATTGCATCGCAGCGTTGGTACGACAACTTTCGCCCTTCCGGGGTTAAAGTTCATGCCGGTGCGCCCGTGATCGAGCAGGGTATGGAAGAACATGATTTCAAGGAGATGGCCGATGCCGGGGTCAAGCTGCTCGGTGAGGTTGGTCTTGGTACGGTGAAAGACGGCCCGACCGCGAAGAAGATGGTGGATTGGGCGCGCAAATACGGAATGCAATCAACCATCCATACGGGCGGCCCCTCGATTCCCGGCTCTGGCCTGATTGATGCCGATGTCGTACTGGAGGCTGGAACCGATGTGATAGGCCATATCAATGGCGGGCACTCGGCGCTGCCTGATGATCAGATCGTATGCCTGTGCGAATCCTGTCAGGCAGGTCTGGAGATTGTGCATAACGGGAATGAACGCGCGGCCCTGTTGACGTTGAATACTGCGCGGGAACTGAAACAGCTCGATCGCGTGATCCTCGGTACGGATGGCCCCGCCGGGTCGGGTGTGCAGCCGCTGGGTATTTTGCGGATGATTGCGATGTTGTCGTCGCTTGGGAATGTTCCTGCGGAGATCGCCTTCTGCTTTGGAACGGGGAATACGGCGCGACAACGCGAGCTGGATGTCGGCTTGATCGAAGAAGGCTATTGCGCCGACTTTGTACTGATGGATCAGGCACAGCACGCGCCGGGGAAAACCATTCTCGAATCCGTCCAGCTTGGTAATCTGCCGGGGGTCGGCATGACGATCATCGACGGCAAAGTCACCAGTCGCCGCAGCCGCAATACCCCGCCCGCAGGCGAGGTGCCGGTGATTGAGGGGGAGTAGGTTCAGATTGCCGGAAACAGCTTTTCACGGTGCTTCATTTGTTGAGCGAACTCCGCACGGCATATAGATTATCTTCCGCCGATTATTGCGACGGGTGTTGCGCCAGAAAATTCACAATTTGCGTTATAAGCTCCGGGTGCAAGGGCAATGATGGATCAGTGTAAGTAGCAAACGGTTTGTACGGTACATCAGCCTTCAATACATGCGTCGCATTGGGAAGGATGACAGCCTCCGCATTCGTCAATGCTGCGTCAAGCATCTCCACGTCGAGCCGTTTTACTTGAATGTCAGCATCACCTTGAATGATCAACGTTGGACCTTTCCAGTGTTGTGCAATTTCTGTGGGGTCATGTGAAAACCAATCGATCATGAAAGGTTGAATTTCCGTTCTGAACAATTGTCGGATAGCAGGCGAAAGCAATTCTGGGTCGACTCTATTCCGTGCCTCCAACTTTGCGATAACCACTCTAATTTCTGGCATAAGGGCAGAATTGACCGGATTATTATTCAACTGTTCTTGCAAAATTTGACCAACTGGACGCCCTGGCGTGGCCAATAGAATCAAACCGCACAATCCATCCAAAGGTCGTCGCGCGGCCACAAGAGCAACTAAACCACCTTCTGAGTGCCCGGCAATCCAAACGCAAGGGGCAAGCGTGGTGGCGTGTTCGGCCCAATCCCTTGCGTCCTGAGCGTAATCGGCAATCGTCACGTCGTTGGGATCTCGAATCGCTGCTGCACTGCCGAATAGCCCGCGTTTGTCGATACGCAATGAAGCAATGCCATGTTTGGCAAGACCTTCGGCTAACAATCGATATGTCTGGAACGGATTTCCATCGCGATCCGTCTCTCCCGATCCGGGGATGATCACGACGACATGATCTGCACCTTGAACAGGAAGTATTTCAGCCGACAACGGACCAAGTGGACCGTCGATTTTTATGGTTTCAGCTAAAGTAGGTGCGATTGGTGTCATCGCGCAAAACACCAGAAAAAGCAGGCGGATTGATACTCAATTATTAG
>CAZJWF010000048.1:0-23543 GCA_964549375.1 uncultured Neomegalonema sp. | reverse complement strand
CTAACGAACGTGATATTGCGATGCTTGGGGACGTGGAGGTTCCGTTGGCTTCGGAAAGCGGTTCTTATGGCGAAGACCGGATTTGCTTTCCGGCCTGATGGCCCGTGAGCCGCTGTTTTTGCTTAACGGCTCACGTTAGTCGCTTCAGTCTTATTTGCTGTAGTAAAGACCGCCTGAGCGTTGACCGTAGGTGGACGGCGCCGTGTTGCCATAGGTGCTGTATATCGACGAGGAAGAACCTGCCGTGGGCGCTGGACGATAGGTCGGCGTTGTGGTTGTGCCATAGCTCGGTGTAGTGGCCGAGGTATATGTCGTTGACTGCGAATAAGACGGAGCTGTTGCCGAGTCGTAGGTTTGGCTGCCCGAATATTGAGCTGTTGGTGTCGTGGGAAAGCCCGACTGATAGGTCGTTTCGGTCTGATACGACGGCTGCTGCGTGTTGTATGTTGGCTGCGCCGAGTAAGTGGTCGACGGTTCTTGGTAACGCGGTTGCGCTTGATAAGCTGTCGTTGCCGGTTGCTGATAGCTTGTCGATGTCTGGTAGGACGTCGATGGTTGCTGATAACTCGTCGTTGATTGATGCGTCGTCGAGGGTTGTTGATAGCTCGGCGCAGCCTGATATCTCGTGGTTTGAGGCTGGTACGTCGTTTGCGTTCTATACGTCGACGTCGCAGGATAATGCGGCTGCGTCTGGTACGAGGTCGGCAATTGATATGACGGCTGAACCTGATAGGTCTGCTGTGCCGGGACCGCCGGTTGCTGATATTGTTGTATCGACGTCTGGTAGGTTTGCTGCGGGGTCAAGGAAGGAACTTGATACTGCTGCGTTTGATAAGCCTGCTGCGTCGTCACGGTCGGTTGTTGGAACTGCTGTTGCTGCTGAAACGTCTGCGCCGACTGATTGCCGGAGAAATCGGGCCCATACACCCGACCGATCTGAGAGCCGACAACGCCGCCGAGGACTGTACCCGCGATTGTCGCGACCGTTCTGCCACTGCCACCGCCAAATTGATTACCGACAACGCCGCCACCAACCGCGCCGACGAGACCGCCAATCACTTCGTTTGCGTCAATTTGCTGAGCTGAAACAGAGCTCGCACCGCTTGCGAGAATAAGGGATAGGGCAAGAGTTTTTGTAATACGCATGACTTTGTTTCCTTAGTTTTTCGTCATCAGTAGACAGATGAAAAGCGACGTCAATATGTCCAGCGTCTGTTTTCTGTCACACTTTTCGTTGAGTTCCATGACTGGGTTTCCTTGCCACAACCGCACAAAACCAGACTTTTTGTGTCTCAAGCGGATTTTAGCGGGCGCCGATTAAGCGGCTTTTTGTGATGGGTTGCATAGGCGGAAGGCGGGGAGGGTAATGAAAACTGTCGTGCCGACACCTTCTTGCGACTCAAGGTTGATTTGGCCGCCATGTAGTTTGATCTGTTCTTTGATAATTGCCAGCCCCAAGCCGGTTCCGCCATGCGTTCGCGTAACCTGAGCATTCGCTTGAACAAATGGCTTAAAGACCTGTTCGAGCGCGCTCGCATTCATCCCGATTCCCTGATCCCGAACGTTGATCGCGATTTCGCCCGTTTTGTCGACGCCGAGAGAGATGTCGACGACCCCATTGGGCTTTGAAAATTTGGTAGCATTGCTCAACACGTTGATGACGACTTGGCTCATCATGCGCTGATCGGCGAAAACCTGCGCGGCCTGTCCGTCTAGGTTGATTTGAATATTTCGTTGTTTGTTTTCTTCAACAGATTCAACGAGCCGAACACTTTCCCGGATGGTTTCGAGCAGGTCAAATTTGGTTTGATCCAGTTCGATCTTCCGCCGCTCAATCTTTTCCAAATCAAGAAGGTCGTTGATCAAATTCAGCAAATGCTTGCCGCTCTTTCCAATGTCTTGAGCGTATTCTGTGCGACTGTCTTCGTTGATCCTCTTCTCAATCATCTGCGAAAAACCGATGATCGCGTTTAATGGAGTTCGCAGTTCATGGGACATGTTACCCAGAAAATCGGTTTTTGCTTTTGAGGCGGCCAAAGCCTTGTCGCGCTCGCGGGCCAATCCTTCGATTTTGATCAGTTCTTTGGTTCGAATTCGCAAGATAAACAATGCGATCACGGGCGCAGACAATAGTGCCAATAACGATGTTAACGCCAATAACTGCCAATGTAGGTTTTCGGATGAAAAGAAACCGGGAACGGGCGGCAGGTCCATCGACATTGATGTGGCTCCGCGTATGTCGCCGACCTTCCAATCTCGTTTGGTGCTTTCCGGCAATTTGTTATGGCACTCGACGCAAGCTTCTTCCATCTTGACTTGAAAAGCCGCCTGAAGGCGCCGGCCATCGAACCGTTCTTGAAATTCAAAAACCTCGGCGACTTCGCCGGTGCGGAACTTTTTCAATGCTTCAATTTCGAATTGATTGAGTGGACCTCCGTTTGGCCGGAAAGGGAAAGGGTAGTCGCTATAGATCCGATACTCTTGTTCGGGATCGGTATCTCCCAACCACTCTGCGACGTCTTTCATGAAGGTCGCAGGAAAAGGAACGTCTCGGGGGTTATTTTGGAAATCATGCGTGAATTGGGCACCTGCCGCTGTGACGCGGGGGACGATGACCTTGCTGTAATACCGATCAAATGCATCAATCGTTTGAAACTTGACCCGCATCGATTGCATCGCTGCCTCTTTCAGCATCGCCTCGGCCAGTCGTACTTGCTGAAATCGTGCGGCAGCCATAACAGACACAAGGAGAGCCAGAGCAATCGCGAAACCGATTACTGCAAGATTTCCGTTAGGCCAGAAGGACTTGTTGTTCTTACGTGTCCACATGAAGCATTCATATGGAGAAAATTGTTAATAAATTTAAATCCTGCCTAACGAAATATTGCTAAAATTGAAGATGTTCCCGCCACGCGATCATTGAAGACAAAGGGAGGAAGCCTCCCGGCTTGCTATCCGTTCGTCATCGCGTTACCTCGCGTCTCGTATGGCGGCAGATGGTTCACTCCCAAAGCCTCTCGAACCCGGTTTAGTCCGGGTTGGCGGGGCACCAGAAGGCTTTGATGCAAAACTGCTCGCCGATTTGGTGCGGCGGAACGATGGTCCTGTGCTTCATGTCGCTCGCGATGATGCGCGCATGGCAGCAATGATCGACTCTCTGAAGACTTTTGCACCTGAGATTCCCGTTCTGCGGTTCCCTGCATGGGATTGCCTGCCTTATGATCGGGTGTCGCCCAATCCAGAGATTTCGGCGGCGCGGATGGCAACGCTCGCCGCGCTTGCGCGAGGATGGGAGCGGCCCTCGGTTGTCGTTTCAACCCTGAATGCCGTCACTCAACGTGTCCCGCCCCGCGAGGCCATTCGCGCCGCCAGCTTTACGGCCAAAGCCGATACCCGCATCGACCCAGATGAGCTGACCCGCTACCTCACGCGCAACGGATATGTTCGCGCATCGACAGTCGTTGAGCCGGGCGATTACGCGGTACGCGGCGGCATCATCGATGTTTTTCCTCCGGGACGGAAGAAACCGTTACGCCTCGACTTCTTCGGCGATGTGTTGGAGAGCATTAAGCGATTTGATCCTGCCTCTCAGCGCAGTACGAAAAAGGTCGATCGTATCGCCCTCGCGCCCGTCTCTGAAACGCCACTTGATGATGAAAGTATTCATCGGTTTCGCACACGGTATCGCGATTTATTCGGCAGTGCAGGCCTTGAAGATCCGCTCTATGAAGCCGTTTCAGAAGGGCGCAAGCATCAGGGAATGGAACATTGGTTGCCGCTGTTCTACGAGCGGCTGGATGTGATCTTCGACTATCTGCCCGTTCAACCGGTCAGCCTTGATAGTCAGATTGACGAAGTTTATGACGCGCGCCTTGCAACTGTGGCTGATCATTACGAGACCCGCGCCACCGCAACGAGCGAGGGTGCAATGGGCGCGCCAGCGTATAAACCTGTGCCCCATGATCAACTGTATCTGACCGAGCAAGCTTGGGCCGAAGCCTTTGCAGGGCGACCCGTGCGGGCTTTCAATCCGCTGCCGACTGGCTCAGGTCCGAATGTGATTGATGCCGGTGGCAAACTTGGCAAGAGCTTCGCACAAGAGCGCCAGATGCCTGACGTCAACTTGTTCGATGCCGTTGCCGCGCATGTCAAATCGTTGCAAGCTAAGAAATGCCATGTCGTTTTCGCGTCCTACTCCGAGGGTGCGAGGGATCGGATGAAGACGATGCTTGCGGATCATGGCGTGAAAAATCCGGTTGAGATAGCGCGTTGGGAAGAACTTGAAGGGGCTGCGACCAAACAAGTTGGGTTGATGGTCTGGCGTCTCGAACAAGGATTCGAGACCGACGACATTGCTGTCATCGCCGAGCAAGATATTCTGGGAGACCGGCTTGTCCGGCAAACACGCAAATCGAAAAAGGCCGAGAATTTTTTGACGGAGGCCAGCGGCCTCGCGACTGGTGATCTGGTTGTACACGTCGAGCACGGCGTCGGACGGTATCTCGGATTGCAAACTGTTGAGGCGATGGGTGCGCCGCATGATTGTCTCGCGCTTGAATATGCGGGACGGACCAAGCTGTACCTGCCGGTTGAGAATATTGAACTACTGACCCGCTATGGCGCGGATGACCATACTGCCCTTGACAAATTGGGTGGCGGTGCTTGGCAGGCGCGCAAAGCAAGAATGAAAAACCGCATCCGTGATATGGCGGAACGGTTGATCAAAGTTGCGGCGGAGCGGATGCTCAGAACCGCCGACAGGATGACCCCTCCCGACGGCGCTTGGGACGAATTTTGCGCCCGTTTCCCCTATCAAGAAACCGAAGACCAAATGGGGGCCATCGAAGACGTTATTGAAGACATGGCCAGCGGTAGCCCGATGGACCGCCTCGTGGTCGGCGATGTTGGTTTTGGGAAGACTGAAGTAGCCCTCAGAGCGGCGTTCGTTGCGGCGCTTGCCGGGTTCCAAGTGGCGGTGATTGCGCCTACGACCCTTCTCGCGCGTCAACACGCGAAGGGCTTCAATGAACGGTTCAAAGGTCTGCCCGTCACTGTCCGGCAGCTCTCGCGCTTCGTTTCAACGAAAGAGGCGAACGAGACTCGCGCGGGTATGGCCGACGGCACTGTTGATATTGTCATTGGCACTCATGCGCTGCTCGCCAAGAACATCGAATTTTCCCGTCTCGGCTTGCTGGTGGTCGATGAAGAACAACGTTTTGGCGTTGCCCACAAAGAACGCCTTAAGTCGCTCAAGTCCGACGTCCACGTTTTGACCATGACCGCGACGCCGATTCCACGCACCCTGCAACTGAGCATGACAGGTGTCCGAGAGCTATCACTGATTGGTACGCCCCCTGTGGACCGCCTTGCGGTGCGGACCTATGTCGCGCCGTTTGATCCGGTGACAATCCGAGAGGCTTTGTTGCGCGAGCACTATCGAGGAGGTCAGTCTTTCTATGTGGCTCCGCGTATCGCCGACCTGCCAGAGATCGAAGAATTTTTGCGCGAGCAACTGCCTGAGCTCAAGTTTGCCACGGCGCATGGCCAAATGGCTCCCGGTGCGCTGGATGATGTGATGAACAAGTTCTACGACGGCCAGTTCGATATCTTGCTGGCGACGACCATCGTTGAAAGTGGGCTTGATATTCCGACTGCAAATACGTTGGTCGTGCACCGAGCCGATAATTTCGGCCTCGCGCAGCTTTACCAAATTCGAGGACGGGTCGGGCGTTCCAAGACCCGCGCCTATGCCTACTTCACCACGAAGCCGCGCAAGCCGCTCACCCCGCAAGCTGAGAAGCGTCTGAAGGTTCTGGCCAGCCTTGATACATTGGGTGCAGGCTTTAACCTCGCCTCGCATGACATGGATATTCGCGGTGCGGGCAATCTGCTCGGCGAAGAACAGTCCGGTCATATCAAAGAAGTTGGGTACGAACTATATCAGGATATGTTGGAAGAAGCGCTCGCCAAAATGCGCGCAGGTGAGATGGACGGCCCGGAAGAAGACGGGAAGTGGTCGCCGCAAATTAACCTCGGCGTCCCCGTTTTGATCCCTGACAATTACGTTGCCGACCTCGATGTGCGCCTCGGCCTCTACCGTCGCCTGTCGTCGTTCAACGACAAGGCCGAGCTGGAAGGCTTCGCTGCCGAACTCCACGACCGTTTCGGTAAGCCCCCCGCCGAGGTTGAAAACCTGTTGCGCGTTGTGATGATCAAATCCATGTGTCGCCGCGCGCATATTGCCAAACTCGACGGCGGACCGAAGGGCGGCACAATCCAATTCCACAGAGACCGCTTCCCCAATCCGGGTGGTCTGCTGGTCTGGATCAATGGCCAAAACAACCTTGCCAAAGTCAAAGGTACAAAGCTGATCGTCCGCCGAGACTGGGCTGACCCCAAACAAAAAATCAACGGTGCGTTTGCGGTGGCGAGGGATTTGGCGAAGGTTGCGGAGGCTGAAGAGCAAGGCGAGTAGAGGCTCGCCGATTTCGACGCTGCCGTAGCTGCGATCTGGAAAAATCTCGTAAGTCTGCGTATACGTCTGTGAATTCCGTCCCGGACGTGGTCTGGGCCTCTTTGATCGGACGAACCATGACCGACATTCTCTCTCGCCTTGAATCGACAATCCTTGCGCGGAAAGCTCAAGGCGATGCCAACGCCTCGCATACTGCTGCGCTTCTGGCGAAAGGCCCTGCAAAATGCGCTGAGAAATTCGGGGAAGAAGCAGTTGAAGCGATCATCGAAGCGGCTCAGGGAAATCGGGATGCGTTGACCACCGAATGCGCCGATGTGCTTTATCACATGCTAGTCATGCTGGCGGCGCAGGGCGTGTCATTGAGCGATGTGCTGGCCGTGCTCGAAAAGCGCGAAGGCATTTCAGGCATTGAAGAGAAGGCGGGGCGAGGATAAGGCACGCAGCGCACTCGCCAACAAAAAAATCCCCGGCGCTCAGGCCGGGGCAGGGAGAGGGATGGGCATAGTGAATACCTCGATGGCTCAATAGATGTAGCGGATTTGCGCGCCCCAATAGCGCTCCAATGCCTGCAATGCATGACACATCTTTTCCAGTTCTTCCGAGCCAAGGACGTCGCCATTGGAAAAGCGGTCGATATGTCGCCCCCAAAGCTCGCAAACGACATGGCGGAGATCGAAGCCTTTTTCGGTTAATTTGATCCGGACAGACCGCCGATCCACCGCGCAACGTTCTTGATGAATGTAACCCGCTGCCGTGAGTTTCTTTAGGTTATAGGAAACGTTCGAGCCTTGATAATAACCGCGGTTCCGTAGTTCTCCAACCGTGACCTGTTGATCGCCAATATTATAGAGCAGCAATGCCTGCACACTGTTGATGTCGATGATCTGCAATCTTTCAAATTCATCTTTCACGACATCCAGCAATAATCTGTGGAGGCGTTCGATGTACGAGGTGACGCTGAGGTATTGTGAAGCGAGTGTGTCGCAAGTGTCCTTCCGCTCTTGATCGGTGGTGCAAGGCACCGTGTCTTGCTCGGGAGTGTGTTCTGTCGTCTGGTGGCTGTTCATCGGGTTGGCCTCGGCTGTTTGCTGTTGATGTCTCCGATGTCTCAAGCAGCGCGCCAAATCGGTGAAATTGAAAGAGTTCTAGGGATAAATTACTGAAAGTGATAATGTTTTTTGAGTTATTGATCAGCTTTTGATCCAAATTTATAACGATTAAAACGCCGAGATATTTGCAGAATGCAAAGGTCTTTGGCGTGCCGCGCTGCAGTTTGCAGAAACGTTGTACGACAACCGACCGGCGGCGAGAGACCGTTGACGCGTCGCGAAATTGCTCACACAATTGTTCCAAAACGGAGGCTTCTCAGATGGATATGAAGGTCAAGCGTCCCGATACGCGGACGGATCGGTTTAGCGCTTCGCCGGACCAATCCTATACGATCGCCGCGCGGCTTTATCATGATCGCGATTTTTATGAAGATGAGCAGCGTGTCATCTTTCATCGGTCATGGATGTATGTCGGCCATAGCTCTGAATTGAAGCAGCGGGGAGACTATGTCACCGCCGAGTTTGCGGGTCAGCGCATTTATGTCATTCGGACCGATGATGGCGCGCTCAAAGCTTTCTTCAATGTATGCCAGCATCGAGGCCATGCGCTGTTGCAGGGTAAGGGCAATGCAGCTGGTCTGATTGTCTGTCCGTATCATGCCTGGTCTTATGATCGAAATGGCGCGCTGATTGCGGCGAATAACTGTGATCAGGTGGCTGGGTTCAAAAAGGACGAGTTCGATTTGCCCGCTGTGGCGGTCGATACGTTTGCAGGGTTCGTCTTCGTCAATCTCGACCCGAACGCGCGCCCGATGGCGGAGGTCTATGCCGGAGCAGAAGACGCGCTGCATAAATTCCGTTCCGATACGGAGAGCTTTACGCCCGACGATACCGTCTTGTTCGATATTAAGGGCAATTGGAAAAATGTCGGCGACAATCTGCTCGAATGCTATCACTGCGCGCCCGCGCACAAGGCTTTTGTCGATTTGGTCGATATGAAAACGTACGAAGTCGAAACGCACAAATACTGGTCGATCCAGTACGGCAAATGCCGCCCACAAAACAGCGCATATCACTTTGAGGAAGGGGCGGACGAGCGGTTCTGCACGCTCTACCTCTGGCCCGGACTGGCCTTTGCGATTTTTCCCGGCATTGATGGGGTGAGTACGTTTAGCTTTGCGCCAACCGAGCCAGAGATGACGCATCAGGCGTTCACCTATCACGGCCCCAGCACGACTTGCTCGCAAGTGGAGGAGGACGCCTTCGCGTATTTTCGCGATGTGCTTGGGCCTGAAGATGTCGATTTGGTTGAGAATGTCCAGCGCGGTTTGCACTCTCTGGGGTATCACCAAGGACGGATCATGGTTGATGCTGCGCGCTCCGAACTTAGCGAGCACGCGTTGCACCATTTCCAGAACCTTGTGATGAGCGAGATGGCGGATTACGTTTAAGGCCGGGTCGAATAAGCCCTAATGCAGGGTGCCGCTGGGCAATGGGTTTGGCCATTCGCCCGACGCTGGGTCATCCGACTTTGATCACGCGCTTGCCGAAAGAGTCTCCTTGCAGCATCTCGACAAAGGCGCGGGGTGCGTTTTCCAGCCCGTCGACCATGTCTTCGCGATATTTGATTTTGCCGTGCTCGACCCATGGGACCATCTCGGCGGCGAATTCATCATAAAGGTGGCCGAACGTGTGCCAGATGATGAAACCGCGCACTGTTAGTTTTTTGCGCAGGATATTGCCCATCAGCCAGTTCATCCGGTCTGGCCCTTCGGGGGATGCGGCCAGATTGTACTGCGAGACGATCCCGCATACTGGCACCCGCCCATTCTCGTTCAGCAAAGGAACCACGGCGTCCAGAACTTTGCCGCCGACATTCTCAAAATAGATGTCGATCCCATTGGGCACTGCTGTCGCGAGCTGTTCCGCGAAATCCTCGGCTTTGTGATCTAGGCAGGCGTCAAAGCCGAGTGTTTCAACCCCAAAAGCACATTTCTCTGGTCCGCCTGCGACCGCAATGACGCGGCATCCTTGCATCTTCGCAATCTGGCCGACTGTCGCACCGACCGGGCCTGTCGCTGCCGCCACGACGAGTGTCTCGCCCGCTTTTGGTTGCCCAATTTCCCGCAAGCCCGCCCAAGCCGTAAAGCCGGGCATTCCTAATACACCGAGTGTCCACGAGGGGTGCTGCGGGTCGCGCCCAAGATTACGAACGCCTTCACCATTTGAGATCGCGTAATCCTGCCAACCGCTCCAGCCCAACACGATGTCGCCTGGCGTGTATCCTTCGAGATTAGAGGCAACGACTTCTGAAACGGTTTGCGCGGTCATCACCTCACCAATTCCGACCGGCGGGGCATAAGAAGGTGCGTCGTTCATCCGTCCGCGCATATAAGGATCGAGCGATTGATACTGTGTTCGCAACAACATCTCGCCAACTCCTGCGACCGGAATCTCTACGCTCTCTAACCGGAACGTGTTGTCGCTCGGAACACCGTTGGGACGTTCCGCAAGTACCCAGCGACGGTTTACTCGATCGTTTTGTGGCATCTTCTTCGTCCTTTAAGCTGCAGGCTCGTCCCTAAATTGCAGTCCATGCAGGCTAGCGTAAAGCCCCCCTTCTGCGATCAGATGATCGTGGGTGCCGGATTGAACAACCCGTCCTTGATCCATCACATGGATCATATCGGCTTGACGGATGGTGGACAGACGGTGCGCGATGACGATGGTTGTGCGCCCCTTCATCAAACGTTCCAGCGCCTCTTGTACCTTTGCCTCCGATTGTGCGTCGAGAGCTGAGGTTGCTTCATCGAGCAATAAGATCGGTGCATCGCGTAGCATGGCCCGCGCAATTGCAAGACGCTGCCGTTGGCCGCCCGACAGGTTCTCGCCGTCAATGCCAACCGGCGCATCATATCCCCCGCGCATCGCGAGGATAAAGTCCTCCGCATTCGCATCGCGCGCAGCTTGTTGGATTTGATCGTCAGTTGCGTGCTCTTGGCCAAAGGCGATGTTCTCGCGCACTGACGCATCGAATAGGAAAGTATCTTGGGAAACAAAAGCGATCTGCGCTCGTAGGGACTGAAACGTCACATCGCGAATATCGGTTTCGCCTATGCGAATGGACCCTGCTTGTGGGTCGGCGAACCGCTCGATCATGCTGACAACAGTGGATTTACCTGCACCAGAGGGGCCAACCAGAGCTGTTACCGATTGCGAAGCAGCATCGAGCGTTACATCGTTGAGCGCCGGAATGTCAGAATAGGCGAAGGTCACGCCTTCCAATTTTACTGACCCGTCGCCGATTGAGAGAAGGCCCGCGCTCTCGCGTTCTTGCAAGGCAGGTTCGGTGTCCAGGACCTCATAGAGCAAACCTGCGCCGACCAGCTTTGCGCGTAGATTCACACTCACCTTGGCCAACCGTTTCGCAGGATCATAGGCGAGTAGCATCGCAGTTAAAAAGGCGACCACCTCGCCCGCCGTTTGGCGACCCGCGCCGACACTCCAGCCCGCATAGACGATGACGGCGGCAATCGCGAAGCCGCCAAGCGTTTCCATAATCGGACTGGACCGCGCGCTGAGCATTGCCTTTCGATTGGCCCGGCCTTCGACATTCGCAATGGCCGTATCCATCCGCGTGGTCATGCGCTCTTCAAGGTTAAAGGCTTTTATGACCCGAACGCCCAAGGCGGTTTCCTGCATTCCAGCAACGATGTTGGCGAGATAGCCAAATTGGTCTTTGGCCACTTTGCGGACTCTTCGCACCAAGTAGCCGATGCCGATAATGCCGACGGGCGCAATCACGAGCGTGATGAGGGAGATCAGAGGATCTTTGATAAACATCACTGCGACTAAGGCGACGACGGTCAATAAATCGCGCCCAACACTGTTAATGACAAGGTCCAGAGCCGAGCGCACCGCTGCCGCATTTGTCGACATGTGCGTGACCAACTCTCCCGCCCCCATCCGCTGATGAAAGGCGAGGTCTTGCGATAGAATATGTCGATAGAGGCGCTTTTGAATGCCGGCGACGATCCCGTTACCTACCTTTGCCAGAATGACGCGATGACCATAGGTCGCCAACCCTTTGGCGGTAAAAATCGCGATCACTATAACCGCGAGAGCGACGACTTTGTCGCCGTCGTTTTTCACAATTACATCATCGACAATATCTTGCATCAACCAAGCGCTCGCAGCAGTCGTGACCGCCACAATTGCCATAAACAAAAATGCGAGCAGGTATTTTGGCAGGTATTGCCGGGCGTTCTCGCTGAACAGGCGTTTGATCAGCGGCCACGACGCATCGGGTCCGGAAAGGAAAGAGGTGAACAGGGGGTCAATCCTTATGCCGCTGAAACAGTTTGGACTATAAGCCTTTGCAGGGAGTCCGTCCATTCATGCGTGAGACAAAGCGGCGATGCTGCTGCCTATGATGCGGTATTTGCGCCACGCTTTGATTTGAGTTGCGTGGTCGCCGCAACATGTGGGGAACGATTTGTCCGTCTCGTGCCTTTTGTTGTTGGAGACTCGGATCAGATCGAAAAGTGCTGGCAGCGCAAAATCCAACAAAAGACAAAACTGCGCGAGGCGCTAATCAAGGGAACATCCATGAATTCTGAATTAGTCTTGCGGCTATTTGCAAGTTTCACGATCCGGCAAGTGCTTAAGCGAAGCAAGCTCTCAAAAGTTCGAATATGGACTGCGGCAGCCTTGGCGTTGACCTTTGGAACCCCCGCCGTTGGCCAACCCGTCGATAACACCGTGCAAATCGAGAATGCTTGCGAGATGATGCAACAACGTCCGGCTTGGTACAGTTCGGCGGCGGCTACCGCGCAAAAATGGCAGGTTCCTCTGTCCTCCATTTTGGCAATTATCCGACAGGAAAGTCGTTTCGTCGCGACCGCTGCTGCGCGGCAGTCCAGCGCCTATGGCTTTGCTCAAGCACTTGACGGCACATGGAACGCCTATCGCCGTGCAACGAAGGCATATCACGCTAAACGTATCAGCTTCGCTGACTCAGTAGACTTCGTCGCATGGTATATCACGGAGACTCGCAAACGTACTGGCTTGCACCCTGAAGACACGGCCAGCCATTACCTTGCATACCATGAGGGTCATGCGGGGTTTCGTTCGAATGGCTGGATGAAGAAACCACACCTAATCCGTGTCGCGCATAAGGTTGCGGAGACTGCGTCGACCTATCGGCAACATCTTGAAAGTTGTGTCATCACCCTTCCTGTCGCCCAAGCGATCGACGTGTCACCCTTGCCGGGACGAAAGCCTTTTGCGCTATCGGAGGTGACGGCGAGGATGCCCAAACCAAAGCCAACGGATCGCTACGTTGCCGCTCTGAATTCGGCGCGCGGTGCGCGTCTCGTACCTGCTCGTGTGCATTGAAAACCGAAACGAGAGCATTGTATTGACGGTTATTCCCAAGAGTTTCAGTTAACAAATGTTACCATCATAACGCGTCAGAATCGGACAGTTGTGTCCATATACGATGCCTGAATGATGATCGGTTATTTCGAGTACCAGCGATAATATTCTGAAAAATATATCGTTTAATCGTTTTCTGACACTTGTAAGGATTCTTGCACTGTTGCCCCGCTTCAACTTGGGGCGACGAAAATGAGACGAGTTAATCGACTAGTTAATCTGCTGGCGCTGGCCGTCGTACTTCTGATGACGCAGATCGGCACCGTCCGCGCGGGAACCGATTTGGACGATGCCTGCGATATTCTGCGTGATCGTATTGGCTGGTACACAGCGGCGAGTGATGTTGCAGAGAAATGGCAAGTTCCCGTGCCAACTATTCTGGCAGTGATGTATCAGGAAAGCCGTTTCATAGCGACGGCTGCCGCGAAAACCACAACGGCCTATGGATTTGCTCAAGCGCTGGATGGAACGTGGGAACGTTATAGAACAGAGGCCGGTGCGGCGGATGCTGAACGGACCAGTTTTGTCGCTTCCGCTGATTTTATCGGATGGTACATGGCGATGACGAAAGAAAACATCGGGGTGCCATTTGATGATGTGGCTGGGCAGTATCTTGCGTATCACGAAGGCCATGCTGGCTATCGCTCGATGCGTTGGAAAGAGAATGCGGCGTTGATCGCCGCCTCACATGACGTTGCGCGCCGGGCTGCCGGATATCAGGAGCAAATGCGTGCCTGTGAGATGCCTCCAATGCCGACGAGAGTTGCGAGTTTGGAAGGGTTTCCGCTGCCGGTCGCCAAACCCTTTGCGCTGGCGAATGTCACACCAAAGCTTCCTCGACGAAAACCGATTGATGCTCTTGTTGCTGAGGCGAACATCCCTTCGGTCATTTCCACCTGGTAGAAAATCAGGCGGACAAGATCGTCATCAGTTGAGGCCATGCTTCGGCATCTGCGATTGATTTCCGGCAACAGAATGAATTGCAAAATCCAACTATTTTTCCGTCGATCTCCGCTAAGGAGTCCTTGGCGAGCGGATCGCCGGAGTAGGGACAGGCGGTGTTGATGGTATCGGCAAGATTTCCCTCATAATGCCTTGCGGGAAGGGTTGGAACGCGCGGATTGGCGAGAATGTCGCCATCGGGTAAGTCGAGGTGATAGCGTTCGATCACCCGCAGTTGTGCATCAGCGCAGGCATGCCAGCGTCTGAATGACGGATGGGCGTAAATGGCCTCGACATATCGTCGCGCGATGTCTCCCACCTCAAAGCCATACGTTACAATCCGCGTTGCCACGGGCGCGAACATTGCATCGGCCGCGCTGAATTCCCCGCACAAGAACGGTCCGCTCGACGCATCAAGCGCCCATTCCCATAAGGTCTCGACCCGTGCCACATCCGCCAGTTCTGCCTCGGTTGGCTGAAAGCCCTCATATCGTGCCCGTAAGTTCATGGAGGGCCGGTCTCGCAAGGCATGAAAGCTCGAATGCATCTCGGCGGCTAACGAACGTGCGTTGCGTCGGAGAACGTGATCGTCCGGCCATATGCCCGCCTCTGGGTGGCTCTCGTGCAAGGTTTCCGCGATGGCGAGGCTGTCCCACACGGCTTGCGGCGCTGTGCCGTCCTCGATCAACAGCGTCGCGACCGTCCGCGCGGGAGCGTGCTCGCTCTGAAATTCGCTGAAGGCGTCTGAATACATCGGTATATATCGCGTTCGGTAAGGGATACCAAAAGCATCCAGCATCATCCAACCGCGCATTGACCAACTGGAATACGCATATTCGCCAAGCAACACCGTGTACGGCATATCGTTCTCCTCAATCCTAAGCGGATTATGCCTCGAATCGAGATGCGTGGCTAATGATCGCTGGTGGTTGATCCGCACACATCTCGTGATACTTGTCCGGCATGGCGCTACATTCCTTTGGTTCAGAAATAACGGCGGTGGTGTTCGGCGCATCCGGCGGCATTGGTGCGGCGTTCGCTGATGTTTTGCGAAAAGACGCCTCCGTTGCACGGTTGCATACGGTTTCCCGCGGCGGCGATGCGGACCACCAATGTGATTATCACGACGAGCGCAGCATCGCTGATGTCGCAGCGGCGATTGCGGAGGATGGTCCCGTGCATCTGGTCATCGTCGCTATCGGGTTGCTTCACTGCAAAGGCATTGCGCCGGAGAAAACCTGGAAGTCGTTGGATCCTGCCGCAATGGCTGAAGTCTTCGCCGTTAACGCAATCGCGCCGTCGATGATCGCTAAACATATGCTGCCGCTTCTAGAAAAAGACCGGAAAACGGCCTTCGTGGCCCTTTCGGCACGGGTTGGTAGTATTTCGGATAACCGTCTGGGTGGATGGCTGAGCTATCGCAGCGCCAAAGCGGCGTTGAATATGTCGATCAAGACCCTGTCGATTGAACTTTCCCGCCGCAATCCGGATTCTTTGATCCTTGGGCTGCATCCGGGAACGGTGGAAACGGGTCTCTCCGAACCGTTTCGAAGCGCGGTGCCTGTTGCCCAATTATTCTCGGCATCGGAGTCAGCACAAAAGATGCTCGAAACCCTGAATTTGGCGACCATCGAACAATCAGGAAGGTTGCTCGCATACGACGGAAAAGAAATATTACCGTGACATCGCGGAACCTTGAGGGGTTAGAAGATACTGAAATAACTGGATAAAAAATAAACACCATAGAGGTTGAAACGATTCTCAGCATTTTGTGCATCCGTCGTGCTAAATGCGCGTTATTGTCGCAGTTAACAAAACACCAGTTTCGGGGAGCGCGACATGACAACCCAACACACGAGACCAGGCAACGATGATCGGAAATTGATCTCGACGGCAATGGCTGCACCGATGCTCGATGCTGAAACTGAGACGGCGTTGGCACGTCGTTGGCGCGACGAGGACGACACGGAGGCACTGCACCAGCTAACCAACGCGTATATGCGCCTTGCGATTTCAGTTGCCGCAAAATACCGCCGCTACGGTGCGCCAATGAGTGATTTGATTCAGGAGGGCGCGATTGGCTTGATGAAAGCTGCGGAGCGGTTCGACCCCGATCGCGGTGTGCGGTTTTCTACCTACGCCGTTTGGTGGATCAAGGCGTCTATTCAAGACTTTGTCATGCGAAACTGGTCACTGGTTCGGACGGGGTCGACATCTTCTCAAAAGGCTCTGTTCTTCAATCTTCGCCGTTTACGGGCCGAGAAAGAACGGGAGTTCGACGAACAGGATCGCCAATTCGGGCTGATGAGTCCCGAATCTCGTGAAGCGGTGGCGAAAGCTCTTCGTGTACCGCTGCACGATGTCGAAATGATGGAAGCACGTCTCGGCGGGTCTGATTACTCACTCAACACGCCCCAAGGAGATGAGGAAGGGCGCGAATGGCTTGAAACCATTGAAGACGATGCGCCGGTTTCCGCCGACTCGGTTGCCGATGAAGAAGATTTCTCCCGCACTCAGCTCTGGATCGGCGAAGCGCTTGAGGTACTGAGTGACCGGGAACGTATGATCATCAAGGAGCGTAAGCTTTCTGAAGACCCTTCTACGCTCGAAGCTCTCGGCGGACAACTTGGTCTCTCGAAAGAACGGGTGCGCCAATTGGAGACGCAAGCGCTGAAGAAAATGCGCGGCGCGCTTGAAAAGCGTTTAGGTGATCGGGCTGGCGAGGTCGTACTAGCCGGCTAAGTAATCGGAGTGACTATCTCTCTTCCGCGCGGCCTTTGCGAATTGCAGAGGTCGCGTTTTTTGTCTTTAGTCGCCTCAGTACACAGATTGAGGGACGACCATGACCAGCCCGATAACCCGCCTCGCCATGTGGTCGGGGCCACGCAATATCTCGACAGCGATGATGAGAGCATTCGAGAACCGGGCCGATTGCGCGGTTTGGGATGAGCCCTTCTATGCTTGGTATCTGGCCGAGACGGGACTGGATCATCCGATGCGAGAGGAAGTGATTGCCGCTGGCGAATCCAGTGATTGGCGAAAGGTCGTTGCGGATTGCACGGTCACACCACTCGCGACGAACCGCCACGGGGTCGAACCAACGCTCCATTATCAAAAGCATATGACGCATCATATGCTGCCACAGATGGAATTGGGGTGGCTGGATCAGGTTACGAATGCGTTTTTGATCCGCCGACCAGAGGCCGTTCTCGCCTCCTATCACGACCGACACACTCAAATCGAATTGCGAGATGTTGGATTCAAAGAGCAGGCAGAGCTGTTTGACCGGGTGGCTGACGCGACGGGTGGTGCGCCGGTTGTCATGGATTCGGATGATATTCTCGCAAACCCGGAGCAGGCGTTGAGCCGTCTTTGCGAGGGTGTTGGCGTCGCTTATGATCCAGCAATGCTCTCATGGCCTGCGGGGCGGCGGGATACGGATGGGGTCTGGGCCACGCATTGGTACAAATCGGTGGAGGCTTCGACGGGATTGGCGAAACCGCGCGCTGCTCGGCCTTTGCCGGACCATCTGAAGCCACTGGCGGAGCAGTGCAGACCCTACTATGATCACCTCGCTAAGTTTCGAATTTGAAGGACCGTCAACCGTGACCGACACCATCAGCCCGATGAGCCCACAAGACGCACTGATCGCGGTGACGTTCCTCACTGCGATTGCCGATGATCGGATGTCCGAAAAAGAGTATCGCGAAATCACTGCGACGGTGAATCTGCTGCCGGTATTCAAGGACTACGATACGGACCGAATTGACGGGATCATTGATACGGTTCAGGCGTTTGTTGAAGAGGATGACGGTATCGAAAGCCTCGTGGGTCTTTTGAAGTCGACTTTGCCGGATCACCTTTATGAAACGGCTTATGCACTGGCTTGTGATGTGGCGGCGGCGGATGGTTCTGTGGCCATTGGTGAGATGCGGTTGTTGGAAGAACTGCGTCAAGGTCTCGATTTAGATCGCCTGAATGCCGCTGCGATTGAAAGAGGCGCCCGCGCTAGACACACACGCCTTTGACGACGGAAGAGAGTTCATTTCGTCCTAAATTTATCTCGTATCGAAAGAGTATTTCCTGAACTTTCGAGACGGCCGTGACCTTCGTGCAAGCTTGATCTGCGATGACATGTCGTCGGGGTAGGGAATTGTCTGTCCTCGATATTTTGTTCGGGGGGATCGCGATGCAAGATTTATCAGTTCCAAAAATTGAACTGAACGCCGCCGGTGTTTTGTCGATCTGCAGAGATGGGACTCTAATCGATATATTCGGCTGGACCTGGCAAACCTCATCGGATGGCGGCGAAACATGAACGGACTTTGTCATCGGAGAAGGGGTTTTTTCGGCGTCTGAAGCTCTGCCCGACACTTTGTATCGGGCGCGCAAAGTTGTTTCGGAAAAACAAGACTTCAATCCACTCCATCAAGAAGTCGTTTTTGAGGTTGCGGAGGAGGTCTCGGAATTTGGGATTATGACACGGACAGTGACACAGCCCGCGAGTGACGCTCTTTCAGAACCGGTGATTACAGAAACATTGACGGATACGTTGGATGTTGTGGACTGGACCTCGATAACACGCACGACCCAAAGTAACCTCTACGAAGAACGCGAAGTTCGCGACAATGGGTATATCGAACACCGCAGCTTCTTGGTCGATGAAGATCAGACGTATGTTCTACAGGTCAATACGACCGAGGGCGGCGCGAACCGCAGCTCTTGGGACTCAATCTCTTACTGGTTTGATGAAGACCGTCAGCAGGATGTTACGAAAACTGTTTTTGATTCTGGCAGAGAGCGCCTGAGCTACAGGGAAGAAAACGAGGTCGTTGAAATTGCTTGGTCCGACACGACGGGTGCCGTGGTTTGGAATACGCTGGTCAGATTTTACGCCGATGGTTTTCGAACCGAACAACTTCGGACCGACAATGATCAGACGCAAACCAGATCCCTCTATGATGCCGATCCTCGTGGCGAGCATTATTTGGCATCAACGACCCGCTCTGATTTGTCTGAAATGGATGACGCCTTTGTTTGGAGTACCATCGAAACTCACTTCAGCGAAGAGGGTGAAAGACCCAGCCGGATCGTACATTTCGATGATGGCCGCGTTGGGAAAGAATTTTTCGATCAGGGTGTTCGGCATTCCCGTGTGATCACTGATACCGAGGATCAGTATGCGTGGTATCAGATTAATCACGTCTGGGAGGAAGGCATCCTCGTAACTCGCGAGGTTATTGAGGATGCCATTGCTTGATTGTTTGCATCATCAGGATGCACGGGAGTCCTCGCCCACGGGTGGATACATTTCGCTCAACAGCATCGAGCGTCCCGTGTCCTGAACTACCCGAACGTGATGACGGCGCAGGCGGCGTGGTTCCTCGACACCGCAGGAGTGCGCGATCAAGCCAACCCCGTAGCGCAGCTTGCCGACAAAGTTTTTCACCCGCACGGATTTTTCTTCGACATTCAGGCCTTTTTGCAGGCGTCGATCATGGGTCGTAATCCCAGTGGGGCAGGTATTTTTGTTGCACTTCAGTGATTGGATACAACCAAGCGCAAACATGAACCCGCGCGCCGTAACAACGAAGTCCGCTCCGGCACAAAACGCCCAAGCCGCCTCGGCAGGGGTTAACAACTTACCTGAAGCGATTAAGCGCACACGCTGTGACAGGCCGTGTTTATCGCGGCTGTCGGCGGCCATTAACAGCGCTTCGCGGAGAGGTAAGCCGACATTGTCCATCAGGGGCATCGGCGCAGCTCCCGTGCCGCCATCGCCGCCATCAACAGCGATGAAGTCCGGCGCACTCTCGATGCCTCGTTTGTTCACCTCGGCAAACATTTCGTCAAGCCAGCCCGAGTCGCCGATGACTGTTTTGAAACCACAAGGTTTGCCGGTGACTTCCCGGATGCGGCTGATCATGTCCAGAATGTCGCCGATGGTTTTTAGCTCGACATGCCGGTTTGGCGAAATCGAATCATTCCCCTCCGGGATGCCACGAATGGCGGCAATCTGCGCGTTCACTTTGCTGCCCGGCAGGATGCCGCCTTTGCCCGGCTTAGCGCCCTGGCTTAGTTTTAATTCGAACATTTTGACCTGTTCATGCGCGGCGGCCTCGCGCAGTTTGTCATCGCTCAGATTGCCCTCTGCGTCGCGAACGCCGTATTTCGCTGTGCCGATCTGAAAAACAACATCGCATCCGCCTTCGAGGTGATACGGAGCCATCCCGCCTTCACCCGTATTCATCCAGCATCCGGCGAGCTTTGCGCCTTTTGATAGAGCCTGAACCGCTGGTTTGGACAACGCGCCGTAACTCATACCCGAAATATTGACGAGTGAATCTGCGGAATAGGGAGTTCGGCAATATGGGCCGATCTTCACGCAAGGCGGGTTGAGTGCATCTTCGTCGAGTGTCGGGAATGGGTGGTTGACGAAAATCGGTGTGCCAACGCCGGTTAGGTTTCGCGTTGAGCCAAAGGCGATCATGTTGTTCACGCCATCGGCAGACTTCTCAATCCAATCACGTTCGGCCCGGTTAAACGGCATTTCCTCGCGGTCCATCGCGAAAAAATACTGCCGGAAAAACTCGCCGAGCAGAGTGAAAACTTTCCTGAACCGCCCGATGACCGGATAATTCCGTCGAACCGCATCATGAGTTTGCGTTATGTCGATCACAAACATAACCGCGATGGCGAAGACGAACAGCCCAATTGCAAAGACGAAAACCGTCGAAAGCAGACTCAAGCCCGACATCGTAAAAATCTCAAGGAACATGCAGAATCTCCAGCCATAATTTCGGACACCCTCGCTGTCTTGACCGAAAAAATCGAGAAAAATGTCGTTCAAAATCAAGGATTGTGGCCGGAGGTGCGTCAAAGAAGAGAGCTACTACGGGAGAGAGCCTTGAAACAACATTTTCAGAAGAGCCGATTATGCCCCGTTCCGCACACAGTCTCGCCGTTTTCTGGGTTACGATCATCACGTGACGGTGATGCTGGGGAGTGGGTAATGTACCTCGTCCGGAGTTTCCTGAGTGATGCGCGCCACGCGCAGATCGCAGTTTTGTTGACACTCATCTTCCTCGGCATCATCGTTTTTGACTTCAGTATTCCCATTTGGCACGCATTCGGCGTACTCGGATCGGCTCTCGCGGTACAGGCGATGTGCTCGTGGGCGGTTCATGCACGCTTTGATTGGCGCAGTCCGGTCATCACCGCCGCATCGCTGACTTTGCTGTTGCGAGCGGATCAAATCGGTTGGTCCATTCTGGCTGGGGCGATTGCGATCGGGTCAAAGTTTGTCCTTCGCATTGGCGGTAAGCACGTCTTCAATCCCGCTAATTTCGCGATTGTCGTGTTGGCCTTAAGCAGCGCAGGCGTGTGGATTTCGCCGGGTCAATGGGGGGGCGCAGGTTGGTTCGCGGTGATGCTTGCTGCGCTTGGTTTGATGGTGACGGGCAAGGCTAAACGCTGGGATGTGTCGCTGATGTATCTCGGTAGCTTTGCCGCGATCTTGCTAGGCAGGGCACTTTGGTATGACGATCCTCTCGCAATTCCGCTGCATCAATTGCAATCGGGTGCCTTGCTGATCTTTGCCTTTTTCATGATCTCTGATCCAATGACGACACCGAACGCCAGACCAGCGCGCTTGATCCATGCAGTGCTGACTGCCGGGGTTGGTGCGTTCATCGTTTTCGATTTTTATCGTGCTGACGGGGTGATCCTCGCCCTTATTCTTACGGCACCGCTGGTGCCCATCCTTGACCGATACTTCCCTGCAAAGCGTGCGGTTTGGCGCACAAAGGAGCCTGAGTATGCGTAGATTTCTGAAACCTGTTGCCGCAGCGGTGGCAACTATTGGCCTGTTTTGGGCCGCCCCCCATGCTGCTGCTTTTTGCGGGTTTTATGTCGCGAAAGCCGATGCCAATCTGTTTAACGAGGCGTCGAAGGTTGTCATGGCGCGCGACGGCAATCGCACGGTCATCACGATGGTCAATGATTACGAAGGCGATCCGACTGAGTTTGCAATGGTCATCCCGACGCCGGTTGTTTTGCAAGAAAGTCAGATCAACATCGGCAAAAAGTCCAACGTTGATCACCTCGATGCATATACCGCCCCGCGTCTCGTCGAGTATCACGACCCAGATCCGTGCCGCCAAATCGAATACCTACAACGTAGCTTCAAGAATGCCGCGGCGCCTGTGGCGGCTCCACCAGTTGCGGCAGTTCAGGCCGATACTCTGGGAGTCACGATTGAGGCCGAATACACCATCGGTGAATATGACATCGTGATCCTCTCGGCGACTCAATCAGACGGTTTGCAAACGTGGCTGGACCGCGAGGGCTACAAAGTTCCGCCCAAGGCACGCAGTGTACTTGCCAGCTATATCGCGCAAGACATGAAGTTCTTTGTCGCCAAAGTAAACCTTGAGGCAAAAGCCAAACTCGGCGGCGAGTTCCTGCGTCCGATCCAAATCGCGTTTGAGCACGACCGATTCATGTTGCCTATTCGTCTTG
This sequence comes from uncultured Neomegalonema sp., assembly GCA_964549375.1. GTDB lineage: Bacteria > Pseudomonadota > Alphaproteobacteria > Rhodobacterales > Rhodobacteraceae > JAHDDY01. The sequence goes on along the minus strand of CAZJWF010000048.1, from coordinate 1,121 downwards.
GCACAGTGAATGCCAAAGGCCAACAAGACCTGATCCTTTATACCCTGACCCGCAAAGGTCGGGTCGAGAGCACCAACTACCGGACGGCACGCATTCCAACTGATATGGACCTGCCACTGTTTCTGAAATCCGATGAAGAGTTCGGCAAGTTCTACAAGGCGATGTACGCCAAGACTGTCGAGCGCGAAGGCCCCTCCACGATCCTCGAATATGCGTGGGATATGAATTGGTGTGACCCCTGCGCGGCGGACCCTCTGTCGCAACAGCAACTCAGAGAGTTGGGAGCTTATTGGGTGGGGAGCAATCAACAGTACAAAATCGGCAGCACAGGTCAGATCATCGCGCCGCGCCCCGGCAAAGGCCAAGCCCGCGATGCTTTTGTGACCCGCCTCCACATGCGGTACGATGCCGCCAGTTTTCCAGAAGACCTCAAATTTCAGGAGACCGGAGACCGCTCTAATTTTCAGGGGCGCTATGTCATGCGGAACCCGTTCAAGGGCGACATCAGTTGCGAGGCTGGACAAGACTATGCTCGCCGTTTGCAAGATCGTTTTGAGAAAGAGGCGACACAGCTTGCTTCACTGACCGGATGGGACGCCAACGAAATCCGTGTTAAGATGCGGAATAGCGGTCAAGTGCTGCCAAGCATTCCGCAAGGCAATGATACGCCGTGGTGGGAAAGGATGTGGAAAAACTGAGTGTGGCGGATGGCAAGAAAATCCCTCGCCTCGCGTGATGCTCATCGGCGACCGGCGCAAGTGATCGGTCGCAACTTCATAACTGCCCGCGAAACATCGTGAGCTTTCACAACTTTTTCAGGACGGCGTTGGCGGTCCTGAAAAGAGACGCCCTATCAACGGATTTCTTCCGCCAATAATATGGGCAGTACGCGACGGCCCGTTTTGCGGACCGCAGACATCAAAAAGATGACGTCAGTTCTTAGACGTCAAACAGCTCGTCGTCAGGAAGCGTCAGCGACTCGTCGTCAAAATCGACGTCGATATCTCCGATGATTGCATCCATGTCGAACAGTTCTTCAGTACCAGTTTCGTAGTCCATGACGAGTTTCCCCTCTGTCGTGATGTCGTTGAGGAACACTGTCCGGCAATCAAGTTAAGGAA
>CAZJWF010000047.1:0-23679 GCA_964549375.1 uncultured Neomegalonema sp. | reverse complement strand
GTCAGGATGGCTCCACGCAGTCTGCCGATGCGGCTGCTCCAGAGGCAGAGGAAACTGCTGATGCCTAAGATTACCGTTAAACAGATCGGCAGCCCGATCCGCCGCCCTAAGAATCAGCGTGACACGCTGATCGGTTTGGGCTTGAACAAAATGCACCGCACCCGCGAGTTGGAAGACACGCCTGAAGTGCGCGGCATGATCCGCAAGATCCCCCACTTGGTGGAGATCGTCAGCGAGGGTTGATCCTTCGCTAACAAAGTTTGAAGCTGTGGGTTCTCGCGCTGCATGACGCGCGCTTGAATATCCGGCAAAGGAGAGCGTCATGAAACTGAACGATATTCGCGACCTTCCCGGTGCGACGAAGCGTAAGAAACGTGTTGCGCGTGGTCCCGGTTCGGGCCTTGGTAAGACCGCAGGTCGCGGCATCAAGGGTCAAACATCCCGTTCGGGTGTGGCGATCAAAGGCTTCGAGGGTGGCCAGATGCCGATCCACCGTCGCCTGCCAAAGCGCGGTTTTAACAACATTTTCCGCAAGCAGTACGCCATCGTAAACCTTGGCCAGCTTCAGGCTGCCGTGGACCGTGGAGCGCTCGATGCGGGTGCCGCGATTGATGAGGCGTCTTTGGTCGCGAGCGGTGTTATCCGCCGTACCAAAACCCACGGTGTTCGTGTGCTGGCAAAAGGCGAGCTGAAAGCTGGACTTAAAATCACGGCGTCTGGGGCTTCGGAAGCAGCGGTTAAAGCAGTAGAAGCTGCTGGAGGATCGCTCACGATTTCGCCTAAAGTCGTCGCGCCGGAGCCTAAACCCTCCAAGGCGTACTAGAATTATCGTTTGTCCCGAGCGGAGTTAAGCCATGGCCTCGGCCGCTGAACAACTCGCTGCAAATATGAGCTGGTCGGCCTTTGGCAAAGCCAAAGACCTGCAAAGCCGTATCCTCTTCACGTTGGGTATTCTCATTGTTTACCGCTTCGGGACATACCTCCCGTTGCCGGGCGTTGACCCTCAACGTGTCGCCGAGCTGATGGAACAGTATCGGGGCGGGATTCTCGATATCTTTAATACGTTCGGCGGCGGCGCGATCAGCCGTATGTCGATCTTTGCTCTCGGCATCATGCCGTATATCTCCGCGTCAATTATCATGCAGTTGATGACCTCAATGGTCCCATCGCTTGAGAAATTGAAGAAGGAGGGCGAGCAGGGCCGTAAAAAGATCAACCAATGGACCCGCTACGGCACGGTTATTCTCGCGACATTGCAGGGCTGGGGCATTGCGGCTGGTCTGAATTCCAGCGTGGCGTCGGAACCTAGCGCGTTCTTCATCGTGACGACCGTGATTTCACTGGTAGGTGGTACGGTCCTACTGATGTGGCTGGGTGAGCAAATCACCGCGCGCGGCATTGGTAACGGTATCTCGTTGATTATCTTCGCCGGTATCGTGGCCGAGCTGCCAGGCGCAATTGCACAGACATTGGCACTGGGTTCCGAAGGTCGGATCTCAACGGCAGTGATTTTGGCAATCATCATCATGGCCTTCGCGACGATTGCTTTCGTGGTGTTCATGGAGCGCGCGCAGCGCCGGATTTTGATCCAGTATCCCAAGCGGCAGGTGAATCAGCAGCAGATGGTCGGTGGCGAAAGTTCGCACCTGCCACTGAAAGTAAATACGGCAGGCGTGATTCCTCCTATCTTCGCATCCTCGCTGTTGCTCTTGCCACTTACAGTCGCGAGCTTTTCGTCGGCGGGTGGTCCCGAATGGCTGACAACAGTGACGGCGTATTTGGGCCGGGGACAGCCTGCGTATTTGGCGCTCTACGTGGCTGGTATCGTATTTTTCGCGTTCTTCTACACGGCTGTCGTGTTTAATCCGGAAGAAGTGTCCGAGAATCTGAAACGTCATGGTGGTTTTGTGCCCGGTATTCGGCCCGGCAAGCGCACGGCGGAGTATCTTGACTACGTCTTGACCCGATTGACGGTTGTTGGTGCGACGTATCTGGCGCTCGTCTGCTTGTTGCCTGAGATTTTGACGGCAAACTGGCAGGTTCCGTTCTACTTCGGCGGCACGTCGCTGCTCATTGTTGTAAGTGTGACGATGGATACAGTTTCGCAAATTCAAAGCCACTTGTTGGCGCACCAATACGAAGGGTTGATTCAACGTTCGAAGTTGCGAGGCAAGAAGAGATGAACGTTATTCTCCTCGGGCCTCCTGGCGCGGGCAAGGGAACACAGTCTCGGCTTTTGACTGAGACGTTGGGTCTGGTTCAGCTCTCGACAGGCGAGATGCTGCGTGCTGCTGCGGCGTCGGGAAGTGCGGCGGGTAACCGCGTTAAGGATATCATCGACCGTGGCGATCTGGTGACAGATGAGACTGTGATCGAGATTATCTCGGACAGGCTGGACGAATTAGGCGAGGCGGAAGGCGCGATTTTTGATGGGTTTCCGCGCACGTTGGGACAGGCGGATGCCCTTGGCGCGTTGCTCGGTCGGAAGAGTTTGTATCTGAAGACCGTGATCGAGATGAGCTGTGACGATGAGATACTGGTAGAGCGTGTTGTGGGGCGCTTTACCTGTGGAAACTGTGGTGAAGGCTTTCACCGCACATTCAAAAGGCCTGCAAAAGAAGGTGTTTGCGATAATTGCGGACAAAGGGATATGCAGCGGCGCGCGGATGATAACGAAGACTCGTTCCGTACGAGGCTGCTGAATTACTATAAAGATACATCGCCTCTGATTGGCTACTATCACGCGAAGGGCGTACTCCGCCCCGTGGATGGAACTGCAGAGATTGACGCGGTGACGAACCAGATTAATGCGGCCATCGCCGCATAACTTGAACAACGCAGCGGTTTGGGGTATTCCCGCCGCTTCCGAGACGGAGAGAAGCACAGTGGCCCGTATTGCAGGTGTCAACATACCGACGAACAAGCGCGTCGTCATCGCGCTGACTTATATTCACGGAATCGGCCCAAAAGCGGCTGGTGAAATTTGTGAAAAAGCCGGCCTGGAACTCACGCGACGCGTGAATGACCTCACGGACGCAGAAGTTTTGAAGGTTCGCGAAACGATTGATGCGGACTACACGGTTGAGGGCGATTTGCGCCGTCAAACCTCAATGAATGTTAAGCGCCTCATGGATTTGGGGTGCTATCGCGGTCTGCGCCATCGTCGCGGTCTGCCGGTGCGCGGTCAGCGCACGCACACGAATGCACGCACGCGCAAAGGCCCTGCGAAGGCCATCGCCGGCAAGAAGAAATAAGGATCGACTGCAATGGCGAGAGAAAAGGCACGCATCAAACGCAAGGAGCGCAAAAATATTGCTTCTGGCGTGGCGCATGTGAATGCAAGTTTCAACAACACGATGATCACGATTGCGGATGCTCAAGGCAATGCAATCGCATGGTCCTCGGCTGGGAATATGGGGTTCAAAGGCTCGCGTAAGTCGACGCCTTATGCGGCTCAGATGGCGGCCGAAGATGCCGGCAAAAAGGCCCAAGAGCATGGAATGCGGACTTTGGAAGTCTTAGTTCAGGGCCCGGGTTCAGGTCGCGAGTCGGCTCTGCGCGCTCTGCAAGCGATTGGCTTTACGGTGACATCGATTCGTGATGTCACTCCGATCCCGCACAACGGTTGTCGCCCGCCAAAGCGTCGCCGCGTATAATTCGCGTCCTCAGGGACGAGAACAGGCGCCCATCTTCGTTGTATCGAAGGTGGGCGCACCCACGACCGGCTGCACTGTCCTTTTGGGGAGCGACAGCCGCACTGAACCATGGATAGGACTCTCGGGAGACGGTTGGGGCGGTTCACCCTACGCCGCGAGAATGGAGGCTCCACATGATCCAGAAGAACTGGACCGAACTGATCAAGCCGCAACAGCTTGAATTTGAGCCGGGTTTAGACCCGAACCGTAAAACGTCCGTGATTGCGGAACCACTAGAGCGTGGCTTTGGCCTGACGCTTGGCAACGCGCTGCGTCGTGTCCTGTTGTCGTCCATTCAGGGCGCAGCGGTGACGTCTGTACAGATCGACGGTGTCTTGCACGAATTTTCGTCGGTGGCTGGTGTCCGTGAGGACGTCACCGATATCGTGCTGAACGTCAAAGCTATCGCCATCAAGATGGAGGTCGAGGGACCAAAGCGCGTGACCCTGCGTGCCAAAGGCCCCGGCGCGGTGAAGGCATCAGACATCTCTGTCACGACAGGGATCGAAGTGCTGAACCCAGATCATGTGATCTGTCACCTTGATGACGGCGCTGAAATCCACATGGAGCTGACGATTGAAACCGGCAAAGGCTACGTTGCCGCCGATCGTAATCGTCCAGAGGATGCGCCAATCGGTCTCGTGCCGGTCGATGCGCTCTTTAGCCCGGTGAAGCGTGTTAGCTACAAGGTCGAGCCGACCCGTGAAGGTCAGATTCTCGATTTTGACAAGCTGACTATGACCATTGAAACCGATGGCTCGGTCTCGCCCGAGGATGCGCTGGCTTATGCCTCGCGTATTCTGCAAGATCAGTTGCGAACCTTCGTCAACTTCGACGAACCGCAAGAAGCAGCGCCGCGTCCGAGCGAAGAACCAGAGTTGGAATTCAATCCACTGCTGCTCAAGAAAGTCGACGAGCTAGAACTGTCGGTACGGTCGGCGAACTGCCTGAAGAACGACAATATCGTCTATATCGGCGACCTGATCCAAAAGACGGAAGCGGAGATGCTTCGCACACCGAACTTTGGTCGCAAGTCACTGAACGAGATCAAGGAAGTGCTGACTGGCATGGCCATGCATCTCGGAATGGAAATCACCAACTGGCCACCTGAGAACATCGACGAGTTGTCGAAAAAATTCGAAGACCAGTTCTGATAGTTACGAATTAGGGTGTGGCCTTTACGGGCCGCACTCCAAAGCGGTCGCCTATAATTAAAAAGATCAGCCCGGCGGCCTGACAAAGAAAAATATCGAAAGGAATATCTCATGCGTCACGGTAAAGGCCGTCGTAAGTTAAACAGAACCCATTCGCACCGTCAGGCGATGCTGGCCAACATGGCCGACTCTCTGGTCATGCACGAGCAAATCAAGACCACGCTGCCCAAGGCCAAAGAGTTACGCCCTGTCGTCGAGCGCCTGATTACGCTCGGCAAACGCGGTGACCTGCATGCCCGCCGGCTTGCACGCTCAAAAATGAAATCCGACGATTCTGTCAAAAAGCTGTTCGATGCTATTGCGCCGCGTTACACGGACCGCAACGGCGGCTATTGCCGGATCCTGAAAGCTGGTTTTCGCTATGGCGATGCGGCTCCAATGGCGATCATCGAGTTGGTTGACCGCGATGTTGATGCAAAAGGATTGGCAGACCGCGAGCGTGTAGCGGCTGAAGACGCGGCGATGGACGCGGAAGAGTAGCCCTCGCTATATAAAATTTCAAAAGCCTCTTCCCAGTTTTGGGGAGGGGCTTTTTTGTTTCAGGAGATATGGGTGACGACTGAGTTGATCCTGCTGAACGTGGCAATTGCGTTGGCGGGCGTTGTGCAAGCCTCAGCGGGCCTCGGCTTTGCGATGGTGGCCAATCCGCTCATCGCCCTTATCAACATTGCGTATCTGCCAGGTCCGATGTTGTTCGCGAACCTGTTTCTATCGTCAGCGATTTTGTGGCGCGAAGGACCATCGCTGGATCGACAAGAAATGCCGCCACTTTTGTTTGGGCTGTTGGTCGGGACAGTGATTGGAGCCTTGATCCTCACGCAGATCGGTGCCGAGCAATTGGGCCTCGTGTTTGGAATTGTCATCATCGGCGCGGTGATCCTCAGCCTTGTATCTCCGGTGCTGCCGCTCTCACGCCGGAATATCTTTCTCGGTGCAACGGGGGGAGGCATCACTGGGATCGTCGCGGCAATGCACGCTCCGCCTCTCGTGATGCTGTATCAGCGGGAAGAGGCTGCCAAAATTCGCGCGACCTTTGCAACGCTGTTCGTCGTTGGCTGCACGATGGCGTTGATTGGGTTGTGGCTGGCTGGCAAATTCGGCTTAACCGAAGCGTGGATGGGCGTCACTCTGTTCCCCGGAATTGTTGTTGGGTTTGTGTTGGGACGTTTAATCGCAATGCGTGTAACACAGCGCACGGCGAGGGCGGCGATGCTGACAATTTCCGGTGTTGGCGGGATCACTTTGCTCCTGAAATCTCTTTGAGTAGACTTCCTTTCATCGCGGCAATGCTTATTTCAGCATAGTGTGATCAAAGGAAAGGCTCGCCGATGAAGCATTTGATTTTGTTCGTTTCTCTTTTGGGGCTGGACGCCGTTCCCGCTCATGCGCAGCAAGTCCCAACCAGTCAGGCCGAAATTTCGCTGTCTTTTTCGCCTGTTGTGAAGCGTGCGGCCCCTGCCGTGGTGAATATCTACACCCGAACGCGGGTGTCGCGGCAATACAATGACCCAATTTTTGAGATGTTGTTCGGGCGGAGGCTTGGGCCTCGTTCTCGTGATGAGACATCGCTCGGCTCTGGGGTGATCGTTCGCGAGGATGGGATCATCGTTACCAACTCGCATGTGGTTGACGGTGCAGATGAAATCACCGTTTCCCTCAATGATCGTCGAGAGTTTCAAGCCCAACTGCTGTTGACGGATGAACGCAATGATCTCGCGATCTTAAAGGTTCAAGCGTCTGGTTTGCCGGTTCTGTCATTTCGCGATTCCGACACGGTCGAGGTTGGCGACTTAGTGCTCGCGATCGGAAACCCGTTTGGTGTGGGCCAGACCGTCACCAGCGGTATTGTTTCGGCGCAGACCCGCACGAATGATGATGGACAAGTGTTTATCCAAACCGACGCTGCGATTAACCCCGGTAATTCTGGCGGTGCGCTGGTGGATATGGCGGGGCAGCTTGTCGGGATCAATACGCAGATTCTCTCGCGGTCAGGTGGATCAAACGGGATCGGATTTGCTATTCCTGCAAATCTAGCGAGACGCGCCGTTGACTCGGCGGCGGCTGGCGCGCTGACCATCGCGCAACCTTGGATCGGCGCTGATGGACAGCCGGTGACTCAAGAGATTGCCGAGAGTCTCGGTATCTTGCCGGACGGCGTGATCCTCTCTGATCTTCATCCGCGCAGTCCTTTGGCGCAGGCCGGTTTGACACCGGGCGACATCGTCCTTGATGTCGCGGGGCGGCCCGTCCGCGATATGGTCACGCTTGGCTATCGCCTCGGTGGGGGACAATTGGGGCAACGCATCGGATTGGGATATTTGCGCGATGGAGCGCGTTATGAAGCCAGCGTCGCCCTGATTGCTGCGCCCGATGACCCACCTCGAAATACCTCCGAAATCGACGGTGCGAACCCTCTACGAGGCGTCGTGATCTCCAACATCAATCCGGCACTGGCGCAAGAAGAGGGGCTGGACCCATCGCTTGACGGGGTGATTGTCGTTCAGGTCAGACGTGGACCGGGACGGCGATACGGCGTGCGCCCCGGCGATCGAATTCTCTCGATCAATGGCGTTCAGATCGAACGGGTTGCCGATGTCGCGCCTGCGCTGGATTCAGCGGGGCGGTCTTGGCGGATTTCCGTGGACCGAGGTGGACGCACATTGCGGCTTGCGGTCGACGGATGAGCGACCTTTTTGAAGCGGCGGGGTTAGACGGTGAGGCACCCCGGCCTTTGGCGGACCGCCTTCGGCCTACGTCGCTTCAAGAGGTTATCGGACAAGATCATCTATTAGCAGAGGATGCACCCCTGGGCCGCATGATTGCGGCAAAGCGTCTGACCTCGGCAATTTTGTGGGGGCCACCGGGGGTCGGCAAAACGACCATCGCGCGATTGCTGGCCGATGAAACTGCGCTTCACTTTGAACAGATCAGTGCAATTTTCTCTGGCGTTGCTGATCTCCGCAAAGTCTTCGACGCTACAAAAGGTCGCCGCGCCGTCGGGCAGGGCACGTTGCTGTTTGTCGATGAAATTCATCGCTTCAATCGAGCGCAGCAAGATAGCTTTTTGCCGCATATGGAGGATGGTTCGATTGTTCTGGTTGGGGCGACGACGGAAAACCCCTCCTTCGAGCTGAATGCAGCTGTGCTGTCGCGGGCGCAAGTCTTAGTGCTCAAACGGTTGGATGCTGAAGGCTTGGAAGCCTTGCTGTCACGAGCGGAGGCCGTGGAACATCAGCTGCGATTAACGCCCGAGGCACGCGAGACCCTGATTGCGATGGCCGATGGTGATGGCCGCTATTTACTCAATCTTGCGGAAGATTTATTCGCGCGGCGCGATCCTGAACCACTTGATCCGGCGGCACTGTCCGAGGCGCTGCAAAAGCGCGCGCCGATCTACGACAAGGGCCGCGAAGGGCATTACAATCTGATTTCAGCGCTTCATAAATCCGTGCGAGGGTCTGACCCCGATGCCGCGCTTTATTGGCTCGCACGGATGTTTGCGGGTGGCGAAGACCCACTCTTTATCGCCCGGCGTGTTGTGCGGATGGCCGTTGAGGACATCGGCCTCGCAGATCCCGAAGCCTTACGCCAAACGCTGGCGGCAAAGGAAGCGTATGATTTCCTCGGCTCGCCGGAGGGTGAGTTGGCTATCGCGCAGGCCGTGATTTATGTCGCGACCGCCCCGAAATCGAATGCCGCCTATGTTGCGTATAAGGCCGCGATGCGCTCGGCGAAGGACACCGGCTCGCTCGATCCGCCAATGCATATTCTGAATGCGCCGACGAAAATGATGAAAGACCTTGGGTATGGCGACGACTACGCCTACGACCACAACGCGCCAGGCGGTTTTTCCGGTCAGCACTATTTCCCCGAAGGTATGGGGCATGCGACCTTCTACACTCCTGTGCCGCGTGGCTTTGAACGGGAAATCAAAAAGCGCTTGGAGTATTGGGTGAAACTGCGGACCGAGCGTCAAAAATAAGGTTTAGCAACCTTCATTGATACTCTCCTTTAGGTTTCACGTGATCTTGATTGGCGGCACCTCTTCGCCACGCCATGTGAATATGTTCAGAAATCAGAGAAATTTTGACATTTGGGGAGTTACGAAATGAGCCATCTTTCACGCCGTCAAGTCCTAGCATCCGGTGCGGGTGCTGCTGCGCTTGGCCTGACCGGTCAACTCGCTTTCTTGCCTGCTGCTCTCGCCGGGGATGTTCGGAAAAAAGGTTTTTACAGCTATAAGGTCGGCGATATCGAAGTGATTTCGATCTATGACGGTATCTGGCAAAAGGCGCATGCGGATGGCTTCGCCGTTGGCAAGTCCATCCCGGACATGAAAAGCGCATTGAGTGAAGTCGGACATACCGAAGATTTCGTCCCGATCGAGTTTGCCTTTACCGCCGTCAAGACCGGAGGAAAAACGATCCTGATCGACGCTGGGACCGGCGGACAGCTCGCACCGACGGCTGGGCTGGCTGCGAAAGGTGGTTTCGATGCGGCGGGCATCAAGTCTGAAGACGTAGATGCTGTTCTCGTCTCACACCTTCACCCTGATCATATCTTCGGGTTGATGGAAAAAGACACAAACGCGCAGGTTTTCCCGAACGCGGAGATTCTTGTTGGCGAGACCGAGTATAAGTATTGGACCGATCCGTCGATCCTCGAGACGCTGCCAGAGCGCCGCAAACCTCTGGCGAAGAGAATTCAAGCGACTTTTCCGAACTGGAAAAATGTGACTCTCTTCAACGGCGATACCGAAGTGGCACCGGGCATTACGGCGATCGATAGCTTTGGTCATTCGCCGGGGCATACAAATTTTCATATCAGTTCCGGTGACGAAGAATTGATGCTGATCGGTGACGCGATCATTGTCCCCGCGCTGTTCCTTGCAAATCTAGATTGGCAACTTGCCTTCGATGCCGACAAGGATCAGGCGACGAAAACCCGCATGGGCATTGTGGATCGCGCGATCAGTGATGGGATGACGATTGGTGGCTATCACTTCGGGTTCCCAAATGCGGGCAAGATCGAAAAGGATGGCAGCAGCCACGTTTTCGTTCCCGCCACTGTTTAGCAATTGACGTGATGAGCGGCATGGTTTTCGGACATTCCGAGACGCTGCCGCTCAAACCTTTTGCATTTGCGCCAGATCGGCGGCCAGTCCTTCGCGATAGGTCGGATAGGTCAGGAGCACGCCGAGGTCTTCCTTGATCCGGTGGTTTAATACGCGCTTGTTCTCGCCATAGAAACTGCGCGCCATTGGAGACATTTCTGCAGTTTCGAAATTCACCGCTGGAGGATGCGGAATGCCGAGCAGGTCGGCGGCGTATTCCAGTACGTCTTGCGGCGGGCAGGTCAGATCGTCTGTGACGTTATAGGCCGCGCCGGGATTGGGGCGCGCTATCGACGCTTCGCAGGTATTGGCAATATCTTCGATATGAATGCGGCCGAAGACTTGCCCCTTCTTGATGACGCGCTTTGCATCTGGGGCGCGTACTTTCTCTAGCGGTCCGCGCCCCGGCCCATAAATTCCCGCCAGCCGAAACACATGCGCCGGGACAACGGGCGCGAGGGCGAGCCAAGCTTTTTCCGCTTCCACCCGTCTCGCCCCGCGCGCACTCGCCGGGCGCAATTCGCTGGTTTCATCGACATTGCCACCATCGCGATTGCCGTAAACGGCTGTGGTCGAAAGATAGCCAAGCCACGCAATCCGGTCTGCAAGCGCTGAAATCTCCGCATGATGCTGCGCGAGAATAGGGTCTCCATTGGCGTCAGGTGCGGCGGAAATCAGGACGTGAACCTCGTCTGGCCAAACCTCAGAAAGCGAAGAAATTGGCCATAAATGCGTTTCGATACCCTCATCGCGCAACTCAACGGTCTTTTCTGGCGAGCGGGCTGTGGTAATGATTTTCCAGCCCTTTGCGCGGAGCCGCTGCGCTAAACAGCGCGCTGAGAATCCGTATCCGAAGCAAAACAAGGTCTTCTCTGCCATTTCCTCGCCCAATCTCTGCGTTTATGCTGCGCGCGCTGTACTTATATCGGAGAAGCCCATGCGTGCCGCTATCCTCGTCCTGACATTCACTGTCGCGCCTGTTTATTTGATGCCGACTGTCGGCATGGCGCAACAAGGTAACTACCGCAATTGTGTAGATTGGGTCGCTGCCGATCCATCTCAGGCGTTGCGTAATGCAGAAGGTTGGCGCGATGCTGGGGGCGGATTGGCGGCGCGGCATTGTCGTTCTCTGGCGTTGGCCGCGCTGGATGACTTTACCGGCGCTGCGCTGGAGGCTGAGTCCGTCGCCGCGTCAATGCCGGCGTCTGACACGCGCGTCAATTTGCTGATTCAGGCAGGCGAGTTTCGGATGGCCGCTGGCGATCCATACAGCGCGCGGGCGCAATTTGACGCGGCTCTGTTGGATGCGCCGGATAATGCCGAAGCCTTAGAGGGCCGTGCGACGGCGATGGCCGCGACGGGTGATATGCGAAGTGCGATTGCGGACCTCAATAGGGTTATTGCTTTGCAACCCGACAATGTCGACGCCTTGTCTCTTCGCGCGGCGGCACTGCGTCAGAGCGGTGATTTGACTGCAGCGCTGACGGATGCTGAGAACGCAGTTGCCTATGGTCCGAGTTCGGCGGTCGCCTATTTCGAGCGCGGTGCAGCGCGGGCAATGAGTGGTGATCGCTTTGGCGCGGAGGCGGATTGGCAAACGGCAGCGTCGCTTGACCCTGGCGGGCCAACGGGAGATTTGGCGAACAGCAATCTGGCGCGACTGCGCCAGTGACGGATTATGCTGCGCTGATCGACGCCGAAACTTGGGCCTTTATCCGCGCAACTGAGGCGCATTATGCGCCAGATGCTTCTTCATTGAGTGTTGCGGAACAGCGCGCGCAATATGATGCGCTTTGCGCTACGTTTGATGTCGGCCGTCCCGAAGGGGTTGCCTCCGAGGATGGCCAGATCGGATCAGTGCCGATCCGCACTTACCGCCCTGTATCTCCCGCGGCCGCAACGGTGCTCTACGCGCATGGCGGCGGATTTGTTCTCGGCAGTCTCGATAGTCATGACAGCATTTGCGCCGAGATATGCGCGCTCAGCGGATGCCGAGTGGTGGCCGTCGATTACCGGCTCGCGCCGGAACACAAGCATCCGGCAGCCTATAATGACGTACTGACGGTCGCACAGGCTTTGGCCGAAACTGAAGGACCGCTGATCTTCGCTGGTGATAGCGCTGGGGCCACGTTGGTGGCCGCTGTGGCCCATACCATGCGGTTGGCAGTTGTCGGACAAGTTTTGATCTATCCTTATCTGGGCGGCGATATGGATAGCGGTTCGTACCTCATTCACGCGGATGCGCCGTTGCTCTCGCGCGCGGATATGTTGTTTTTCGAAGGCATTCGCTGTGATGGCCCATCCCCCAAAAATGATCCCAGTTACGCACCGCTTCAGGATTATGATTTCAGTGATTTACCCCGAACTGCGATCTTCACCGCTGAATGTGACCCTCTCTGTGATGACGGCGAGGCATATCATCGGCGCATTATCTCAGCAGGCGGAGAGGCGCATTGCACGCAAGAGGCTGGATTGGTCCACGGTTATTTGAGGGCGCGCCATTCCGTTGCACGCGCCCACGATAGTTTTTCACGAATCGTCGACGCGGTGAAAAAAATGGCCAATCACACCAATTGAAATGAAAAACTAATTGCAAATTTCATTCAGGTGAGAAATTGATTTCGTTATGGAAAATGCAGCGCATCTGGATGTTGTGAGTCGCACGATTGGTGCGGATTTGCGCGCGCTTCGCAAAGGGCGAGGGTTAACGCTGACCGAACTCGCACTGCGGCTTGGTCGCTCGGTCGGATGGCTAAGCCAAGTAGAGCGCGGTCTGTCGGAACCTTCGATTTCGGACCTACGAAACCTCGCCAAGATATTTGAGGTGTCGGTCAGTTTTTTCTTCGCCAATGATGACGCTCCCTTGGATGAGCGAGGCTATGTCGTGCGTGCCGATGCCCGTCGCAGCCTTGGCGATCCTGCGGTGGGATTGACGGAGGAAATGTTGTCCCCTGACCTTGGCGGCGAGTTTGAGATGCTGCGCTCGGTTTTTGCACCGGGGGCAGAACTGCCCGATTTTCAAACCCGCGACACCGAAGAAGCCGGGTATCTGGTTTCCGGCGCGTTGGACCTTTGGGTGGGCGAGCGGTTGTTTCGACTCCAGCCAGGCGATTCATTCCGCTTTACCCGCGAACCATATCGCTGGCGCAATCCCGGCTCTGTCGAGGCGGTCGTGATCTGGACGATCACACCACCTGTTTATTGAAGGGCGCGGAAAGATGATCGACACCCTGTTGACCTTCGAGGCATCAACGTTGATGGCCTTTATGGGCGCGTCGATCGTCCTGTATTTGACCCCCGGTGCAGACATGATGTTCACCATCGCCTCAGGTGCGGCGGGGGGGCCGAAAGCAGGTCTGGCGGCGGCGGCAGGAATCAGTTTGGGCGTGGTGACGCATGTTGCTCTTGCTGCCGTTGGGCTGGCCGCGCTGATCCTCGCGTATCCTGCGGCCTATGATGTGATCCGCTGGATTGGTGTTTGCTATCTGCTGTATCTTGCGGTGCAGATGTGGTTCGCCGACTCGACAGTTGAAGAGGTTTCGGGCAATTCGGTTATTTGGCGCGCTTTTCGACGCGGGTTCGCCACCAACATTCTCAATCCGAAAGTTGCACTTTTTGTCATCGCGTTCTTGCCGCAATTTACGGACCCTGCGAACGGACCTGTCTGGCAACAAATTATTTGGCTTGGGGTCTTCCTCGTTACCGGGGGATTTGTCTTTGATGGCGCTTACGGCGTCTTTGCTGGGTGGATGAGCGCGCGTGTCCGGCGCGGCGTCGGCACAATGAACAAACTTGCAGCTTTAGTCTTCGGCGGCCTCGCGGCGCGCCTCGCAGTAAATTAGGAGCCTGATATGGCAGACTTTCCCACGACGGCCCGTGTGGTCATTATCGGCGGCGGTGTCGTCGGCGTCTCTTCGCTGTATCATCTTGCTAAGGGCGGTTGGTCCGATTGTGTACTGCTCGAAAAGAACGAGCTGACGGCGGGGTCGACATGGCACGCGGCGGGGAACTGCCCGAACTTTTCCGGTTCATGGGCGGTGATGAACATTCAGCGCTACGGACTGAATATGTACCGCACGCTGGCTGATGATGTTGGTTACCCGATGAACTACCACGTCACTGGCTCGATCCGTCTGGCGCACAGCAAAGAGCGGATGCAGGAATTTGAGCGTGTTGCGGGCATGGGTCGCTATCAGGGCATTGATATGGAGATCATGTCGCTGCCCGACATCAAAGAGAAACATCCCTTCACCGAAACGCATGATCTAGAGGGCGCGCTCTGGGATCCGCTGGACGGCGATATTGATCCGGCACAGTTGACTCAAGCAATGGCGAAGGGCGCACGCGATCTGGGTGCCAAGATCATGCGGATGTGTCCGGCAACGGGCGTCACCCGTGACGGCGACGAGTGGGTGGTTCACACCGCTCAGGGCGATATCCGCTGTGAGTATGTTGTGAACGCTGCTGGTTACTACGCCCAGCGCGTGGGCGAGTGGTTCAAACCTTACGGCGGGCGCACAGTGCCGATGGTGGTGATGAGTCACCAGTATTTCTTGACCGGCCAAATTCCTGAGCTGGAAGCTTGGACGAACGAGCAAGGGCACAAAGTCCCACTGCTGCGCGATGTCGACAGCTCTTACTATCTGCGTCAGGATAAGAACGGTCTGAACCTCGGCCCATATGAGCGCAATTGTAAGGCGCATTGGGTGGCGCCTGATGATGCGATGCCGGAAGATTTCTCGTTCCAACTATACCCCGACGATCTGGAGCGCCTTGAATGGTACATTGAAGATGCGATGGCGCGGGTCCCGATCCTAGGTAGCGAAGGGGTCGAGCGGGTCATAAACGGGCCAATCCCATACGCGCCGGATGGCTTGCCTTTGATTGGTCCGATGCCGGGTGTGAAAAATGCGTTTGAGGCGCATTCGTTTACCTTCGGTATCGCGCAGGGCGGCGGGGCCGGTAAAGTTCTTTCAGAATGGGTCATGCACGGCGAAACCGAGGATGACATGTGGGCGGTCGACCCGCGCCGCTACACTGATTTTGCCGATCACGATTATTCGCTCGCAAAAGCGTTGGAAACTTACGGCCACGAATACGCGATGCACTTCCCGCATCATCAATGGCCTGCAGGGCGTGACAAAAAGCTGTCCCCGAACCACGCGAGCCTGTTGCGTTCGGGCGCACAATTTGGCGCGTTCAATGGTTGGGAACGCGCGGTTTGGTTTGCAAAAGAGGGCGATGATACCTCGGAGGCGGCAACTGAGACATGGGACCGTCAAGGCCCGTGGACTCAACGCGTCAAAGAAGAATGTGAAGCGGTGCGCGACAACGTTGGCGTCCTCGATATGCCGGGTTTCTCTCGCTACATGCTGAAGGGTGACGGTGCGGCGGAATGGTTACGCACGCAAATCACTGGCGCGTTGCCAAAAGTTGGCCGCATGAACCTCGGCTACTTCGCGGACTCGCGGGGCCGGATTGTTACAGAAGTGACGCTGATCCGCTTTGACGATGATCACTTTATGATCATGACCGCAGCCGTGGCCCAGTGGCATGATTTCGAGTTCCTGAAAAAATCGATGCCGGGCGATCTAGAGCTGACTGACATAACTGAAGATTACAGCACGTTGATTGTCTGTGGTCCTAAGTCGCGAGAGCTGCTCGAGAACCTCGCGCCGGATGCTGACTTATCGTCGCCGTGGCTCTCGCATCAGAATACGTCGGTCGCGGGCAAAGGTGCACAATTGATGCGGATTTGCTTTGCTGGTGAGTTGGGCTGGGAAGTTCATACGCGCTTTGGCGATTCTGAGCACGTCTATGATGCGGTGCGCGAGGCCGGAGCAACGCCATTCGGCATGTTCGCCCTCGACTCCCTGCGCTTGGAGAAAGGTTATCGGACATGGAAAGGCGATCTTTCGACCGATTACTCGATGTTAGAAGGCGGGCTGGAGCGATTCGTGCGCCTCAACAAAGAGCAAAATTTCCCCGGTAAACAAGCACTACTGAATGAGAAGCAGCAAGGCTCGAAAAAGGGTTTTGTCACGATGATCGTGGGCGCGGGCGATTCCGATGCGCCTTATATGTCGACGGTCTGGAAGGGTGATGAAGTGGTCGGCGAAACGACATCCGGTGGTTTCGGGTATCGCGTGAATAAGTCTATCGCGCTCGGCGTGGTGCGCGCTGATCTCGCCGCACCGGGAACGGAGTTGGAGGTCGAAATCTACGGCGAGCGCCGCAAGGCGACCGTGCAGGAAGACCAACCGCTTTGGGATCCTGAAAACGAGCGGATTCGCGCCTGATGGCTGATTTCTCAACACGCATTCGCTCGATCACGGGTTCTGAGGATGATGGATGGGGCGTCCATTACCGCGCGCAAGCAATGCAGCGCGCAGGCGAAGATGTGACGATCTTGTCTGTCGGTGATCATGACTTTACCACCGATCAGAGAGTTGTGGATGCGTGTAAAGACAGCCTTGATGCGGGGCAGCATCATTACAGCCCCGTCACTGGTGGGATTGAGCTTCGAGCGGCCGTTTCTAAACGCATTACCGAGCGTACCGGCGTTGCAACCTCGCTGGACAACGCCATTATTTGCCCCGGCGGGCAGGCAGGGCTTTATGCTTGTGCGACGCTTGCAATTAATCCAGGTGATGAAGCGATCATTGTCGAGCCATATTACGCGACGTATGCGCAGACAATTCTGGCGGCGGGCGGCGTCCCTGTTTGTGTTGCGACGTTACCGGAAGATGGTTTCCAGCCAAGTGCTGAGGCGATTGCTGCTGCGATTACGTCAAAGACTCGAATGATCCTGATTAACTCGCCGCAAAACCCGTCCGGCGTTGTTTATACGCTCGAGACTTTGGACGGCATCGCTGCGGCATGTCGTCAGCATGATCTTTGGCTTGTCTCCGATGAAGTGTATGAGAGCCAAGTCTACGATGGGGAACATATCTCGCCCCGTGCCTTGGAGGGGATGGCGGAACGGACTCTCGTGATCGGCTCGATGTCTAAATCCCATGCGATGACGGGGTGGCGCGTCGGTTGGGTGATCGGGCCTGAGGCGGCGATTGCATCATTGGCTGATCTGTTCCTGACGATGACTTACGGCATGGCTCCGTTCATTCAGAACGCGGCGTTGGTCGGATTGCGCGAAGGCGGGAAAGGCGAGAAAGAGATTGCTTCCCTTTATCATCGTCGCCGGGATCGCGCGCTACAGGCACTTTCCAAATCGGCAAAACTCAACGTCCATGCGCCCGCTGCGGCGATGTATTTGCTGATTGATGTGCGGGCGGTCAGCGCGAGCGGTGAAGCCTTTGCCAATGCTCTACTTGATGAAGAAAAAATCGGTGTGATGCCGGGCGAGAGCTTTGGTGCGTCCGCTGCCGGTCATATCCGTATCAGCCTGTGTACCGAAGACGATAAGCTGGCCAAAGCCTGCGCTAGAATTGGCGATTTTGCAGATAATTGGAGCGCAGCGTGAGCAACGTTATTTTGATGGATGGCGGAATGGGTCAAGAGCTTGTGCGCCGCTCTCCCGATGCGCTGACACAGCTTTGGGGTGGCGCAGTTTTGCGCGACCATCCTCATATTGTCGGCGGATTACACGAAGACTTCCTGCGTGCTGGTGCAAAAGCACTGATTACAAATTCTTATAGTTTGAGCCGCCCGCGCCTTGCACGAGACGGACAGGAAGACATGCTCGATCTTTTGCAAAACCGTGCGTGTGAAGTTGCGATTGAGGCCATCGACGCAACGGGGTCGGATGTGGCCCTCCTCGGATCGCTTCCCCCGTTGAACGGCAGCTACCATCCCGACTCGGTTCCACCAGTAGAAGAGGCGGCCGAACAATTCGCGGAGATCGCAGAGATACAAGCGCCTTACGTTGACGTCCTGCTCTGCGAAACAATGTCATCGATCAAAGAGGCGCAAGGCGCACTTGTCGGCGCGGCAAGAGCGGGCAAACCGATCTGGCTCGCTTTCACAACGGATGATAATGACGGTACAAAATTGCGCAGTGGAGAACCGCTTGTCGATGCTCTGGACGCGGTGGCCGGGTCACAAAACCTCGCAGCGATTCTAATAAATTGCACTCGTCCTGAAGCGGTTGATCAGGGAATGCCAATTCTGGCGGAATGTGGTCTCCCATTCGGTGCTTATGCCAACGGCTTTACCCGCATTGAAACGAATTATCTGCCCGGTGCGAAAGTCGATGAACTGAGCACTCGCAAAGACCTCACACCCGAAGCCTATGCCGGTTTTGCAATGGGTTGGGTGGAGCAGGGTGCAACGATCGTTGGCGGGTGCTGCGAGGTCGGTCCCGCCCATATCGCCATTCTTGCCCAACGCCTTCAGGCGGCGGGCCACTCGATCATAAAGGATCTGTCATGACCGAGATTCCTTCAAAGGCTCGCGCTGTTATTATCGGCGGCGGCGTGATCGGTTGTTCGGTTGCTTATCATCTGACAAAACTTGGTTGGACCGATGTTGTCCTGCTAGAGCGAAAGCAACTGACATGCGGGACAACATGGCACGCGGCAGGTTTGATCGCACAGCTTCGCGCGACCCAGAACATGACCCGCCTCGCGAAATACTCGCAGGAGCTTTACGGCACGCTAGAAGAAGAAACCGGCGTCGCAACCGGCTTTAAGCGCGTTGGTTCGATCACTGTTGCTCTGACGGATGAGCGTATGGAAGAACTGCGCCGGTCAATCTCGATGGCGCGAGCATTCGGAGTCGAAATTGGCGAAATCTCGCCAAAAGAAGTCGGCGAACGCTACGAGCATCTCAATCTCGACGGCGTGGTGGGCGGCGTGTACTTGCCGCTCGACGGGCAAGGCGATCCAGCCAATATCGCCCTGGCACTTGCGAAGGGCGCGCGCAGCCGGGGTGCCAAAGTGATCGAAGGTGTCAAGGTAACAGGCGTTACTCAAGAGAATGGTCGTGCGACAGGCGTCACGACTGAGAGAGGGAATATCGAAGCCGATTTTGTAGTCAACTGTGCAGGAATGTGGGGCCATGAGGTCGGCAAAATGGCCGGAGTCAATGTTCCGTTGCAAGCCTGCGAACACTTTTACATCGTGACTGAGGCGATTGAGGGGTTAACCCAATTGCCAGTGCTTCGGGTGCCGGATGAATGTGCCTATTATAAAGAAGACGCCGGGAAAATGCTTCTTGGTGCATTTGAACCGAACGCGAAGCCTTGGGGAATGGATGGCATTTCTGAAGACTTTTGTTTTGACCAACTGCCTGAAGATTTTGACCACTTTGAACCCATCTTAGAGAGCGCGGTTAACCGGATGCCGATGCTCGGCGAAGCCGGTATCCATACGTTCTTTAACGGGCCGGAGAGCTTTACCCCCGATGACCGTTACTTGATGGGCGAAGCGCCGGAATTGAAAAACTTCTACGTCGCTGCTGGTTTTAATTCTGTGGGCATTCAGTCTGCGGGCGGGGCCGGTATGGCGTTGGCGCAATGGATGGAAGACGGTGCCGCGCCCTTTGATCTTTGGGATGTAGATATTCGCCGGATGCAGCCGTTCCAAGGCACGAAGCATTACCTCGTCGAGCGCGCGACTGAGGCGTTGGGCCTGCTTTACGCCGACCACTTCCCCTATCGACAGTATGATACGGCACGGGGTCTGCGTCGCTCGCCGATACATTCGCAGATGAAAGCCGCAGGTGCCGTCTTTGGTGAGACATTGGGGTGGGAGCGTGCGAACTGGTTCGCAAAAAAGGGCCAAGAGCGCAAATACGAATATTCTTGGGGCCGTCAGAACTGGTTCGACAATGCGGCGGCGGAACATAAAGCGGTACGCGAGGATGTCGGTCTTTTCGATATGTCGAGCTTTGGCAAACTGCGCGTTGAAGGTGCGGATGCTCAGGACGTATTGCAACGGATATGCGGGGCGGATGTTGCCGTGCCGCCGGGCAAGATTGTTTATACTCAGTTCCTAAACGAGCGCGGAGGCATCGAAGCCGATGTGACCGTCTCTCGGTTGGCCGAGGACAGTTTCCTCGTTGTCACGCCAGCTGCGACTCCGCAACGCGATCTCGCATGGCTGAAGCGGTATATGCCAGAAGAAGCGCGCTGTGCGGCATTGGATGTCACGGCATCTGAAGCGGTTCTCGTCGTCATGGGACCGCGCGCGCGCGAGGTGCTACAACCCCTCACCACGGCGAATCTATCAAACGAAGCGTTCCCATTCGGAACGATGCAGACCATCGAGTTTGGAATGGCGCTGATCCGCGCGCACCGCGTCACGTATGTTGGTGAATTGGGATGGGAGCTTTATGTGTCTTCAGACATGGCGGCCTATGTCTACGAACGCCTCATGCAAGCAGGCGTGATCAAGCATTGCGGTCTGCATGTGCTCGATTCTTGTCGCATCGAAAAAGGCTTCCGTCACTTCGGTCACGACATTGCAGACGAAGATCATGTGCTGGAGGCTGGGCTTAGCTTTGCCGTCAAGGTCGACAAGCAAGCGTCAAAGTTTGGCGACTTTACGGGACGCGGTGCGGTCCTGAAGAAAAAGCAATTGGGCTTAGAGCGCCGTTTGATGCAGTTCCAGCTCAATGATGCGGAGCCGATGCTCTACCACAATGAAGCGATCCGCCGGGATGGCGAAGTTGTTGGCTATTTGACCAGCGGGAATTATGGCCACCACTTGGGCGCGGCGATTGGATTAGGCTATGTGCCTTGCACGGAAGTGGGAGAGACAGCCGCCGATATGCTGTCTTCGACCTACGAAATCGAAGTCGCCGGCACGCGCGTTGCGACCACGGCAAGTCTGAAACCGCTTTACGATCCAAAATCAGAGCGCGTGAAGGCGTAACGGTCGGTTCGCCAGCCCCGATTGCGAGCCTGGCGCTCAGTGGTTACTCGCCGTCTTTAAAGCAATAGGCGGTGATTTTGTTTCCATCAGGATCGCGCAGGTATGCTGCGTAAGCAGTAGGCGTGAATTCGCGAGGGCCGGGCGCTCCCTCATCGGTGCCGCCATTGGCGAGGCCCGCTGCGTGGAATTTGCGGACAGCTTCGCGTGTTTCAGCGGCGAAACCAACGGTGCAGCCGTTTCCGAGGCAGGCAGGTTCGCCGTTTGCTGGTGTGAAGACGATAAACGCTGGAGCGCCATTCGCGCCGTAGATCGAACCTGCTTCGCCCAGCTCACCAATATAGTCGACGCCAAGTGCGCCCAATGTTGGCTCGTAGAATGCTTTCGATTTCGCGCGGTCGTTCGTGCCTACGGTCGTGTGAGTGTAGATCGACATCATAAGATCCTAGCAATTTGAAGATGGGAACCCAGCACTATCTCGATCAGGTGGCACCAGCAATACCTATCTAATGATAGATAGTCAAATTCTTGCGAGGAGCGGAGCGAGTGTATCCCGTGGCCCAAGGTCCGCTCGACACGGTTTCCTCCACAACCGGTTTGATTCATGATAATTCCGGCGTTAGCGGAAGATGGATGCCGATTGATGCAGTGGATAT
Organism: uncultured Neomegalonema sp.; assembly: GCA_964549375.1. Classification (GTDB taxonomy): domain Bacteria; phylum Pseudomonadota; class Alphaproteobacteria; order Rhodobacterales; family Rhodobacteraceae; genus JAHDDY01. Next base: position 2,172 of record CAZJWF010000047.1, on the reverse strand, counting down.
TGCAAGACTTTGAAGACACGCAAAAACTGGCGAAGGCATTGGAGCGGCTTGAATTGCCGTATACATGGCACAAGGTTGTGCCCTTTGTTGGCGATCTGATCCCTGAACCGGTGGTCGCAAACACCGATTCTGTCGTCATGTTCGGTTCTTATTCGTTGTGGCGTTATGCCGAGTCAAATGGGTATTCGCCTGGGGTATTCAAGATTACGCCGTTCGTTGAAGAAAAGGTCTGGCATCCGTACTTACTGAATGGAGCAAATTCTCTGTTCATGGCTTTGCGCGACGTCCCGGAAAGATTCAAAGATGATGGGTGCCTGTGGTTCGTCCGCCCCGTCGGCGACGCGAAGGAAGAAGCAGGCAAAGTCAAGTCGAGCGGCGAAATTATCGCGACGGCAGAGCGTGTGCTCACCTTGGACGAGGAAGATATTCCGAAAGGCTCATTACGACACGACACCGAACTGATGTTCAGTCCTCCCGTGCGTATTCGAAAGGAATGGCGGTTGTGGGTGGTTGACGGAAAGATCGTGACGTATTCGCTCTATAAAGAGGGAAGACGGGTCGTATATCGGCATGAGATTGACGAGGATGCCCTGATCTTCGCGAAAAAAATGGCAGACCTAAATCCAGACTATTCGCCCGCTTATGTGATTGATGTGTGCCGCACGGAAGAGGGTTTGAAGCTTCTCGAAACCAACTGTCTAAACGCGGCAGGGTTCTATGCGGCGGATTTGATGGCGCTCGCGTCGGCGATTGATGGCATGGGCCGGATTGATGGACGTCGTTAGGGCAGTGGCTCATTCGGTGGGCCGTCAGCGACGGATGCGCAGCCAAACGTCCAATCCGTCCATGAAATAGACCGTTTGGGGTGCCATTAGCTTTGCTGTGGGTAAAGTTCCGCCGCTCGCCTTTTCCTTGCGTAAAGTATCGCAAATTCAGTCTAACGTGGCTTCAATTCCGGAGTGGACCTCGTCTGCCCTTGCGTTATGGGCTTTCGCCCCATTGACCCGCACTACTGGGACTGCCTAGATGCGCCAAATTTGTTTTCGAGAAGGCATGAAGGCATGAGCGAGACACCAGAGCGCGAAAGCATGGAATTTGACGTAGTCGTCGTGGGTGCGGGGCCAGCGGGTCTCAGTACAGCGATCCGGCTGAAACAGCTTAACGAAGACCTCAATGTCGTTGTGCTGGAAAAAGGCTCCGAAGTTGGGGCGCATATCCTGTCTGGCGCGGTTTTGGACCCTTGTGGCCTCGACGAGTTGATCCCCGACTGGAAGGAAAAGGGCGCACCGCTGAATACGCCGGTCACGGATGACCGGTTCTATGTGCTGGGCGAGGAGGGCGAAATGCGCCTGCCCAACGTCGCGATGCCAAAGCTCATGAACAACCACGGCAATTACATCGTCTCAATGGGCAATGTGTGCCGTTGGATGGCGGAGCAAGCCGAGGGTATGGGCGTCGAGGTCTTTCCGGGCTTTGCCGCGTCGGAACTGATTTACGGTGGTAAGGGCGAAGTTAAGGGCGTCGTGGCCGGAGAGATGGGCCTCGCCAAAGACGGCACCCCCGGGCCCAATTACGAACCGGGTATGGAACTGCTTGGCAAGTATGTCGTCATTGCCGAAGGCGTGCGGGGTAGCCTTGCGAAACAATTGATCTCGAAATTTGATCTCGACAAAAACTCCGAGCCGCAAAAATACGGCATCGGCATGAAGGAGCTGTGGGAGGTTGATCCTAAGCATCACAAGCCTGGTCTCGTGATGCACTCGATGGGTTGGCCTTTGGGCGGTAATGCGGGCGGCGGGTCGTTCGTCTATCACTTAGAAAACAACCAAGTGTATGTCGGCTTTGTGGTTCACCTGAACTATAAAAACCCGCACCTCTTCCCCTACATGGAATTCCAACGCTTCAAGCACCACGACCTCGTGCGACCGATGTTGGAGGGCGGAAAACGCATCGCTTACGGCGCGCGGGCCATCGTTGAGGGCGGCTGGCAATCCCTACCAAAGATGAGCTTTCCCGGCGGTCTGATTGTCGGCTGCTCGGCGGGTCTCGTGAACGTGCCCCGCATTAAGGGTAACCACAATGCGATGATTTCCGGCAAGCTGGCGGCAGAAGAAATCGCGGCGGCGATTGAGAACGGACGTCAGTCGGACGACCTGATCGAGTTCAAAACGA
>CAZJWF010000046.1:12789-24281 GCA_964549375.1 uncultured Neomegalonema sp. | reverse complement strand
TTTGAGCAATCCAGAGCGACAAAAGCCGAAGCTTGCCGCGCTCAATCGCCGGAATGAATCCGGCAATGCCCCCATTTCTCAAAGTATCCTTTGCCGATCGGGATCAAAGTCTGCCGCCGCGTTGCGCTTCACCTCTGAACTCTTACGTCCAAGGTGCCGCCGCTGATAACGAGGCGAAAAAATCAATTTTCGCAAAATTTACCGCCCTGAAGTGACAGCGACACCTCACGTCGCGAATTGAACGTCGCGGACGGCTGATCACCGCTATCGATCCAGACGATAACGGTGCGGGAAAGTCAGATGGCGAATGCCGGTCTTAGTTTGGAGATGAACCACAGCCGCCAGCAAGGGCTATTCTTTGTCTTTGCGGCAGGGGTGTTGTGGTCGACGGTCGGTCTTGGCATCCGGTTGATTGAACAGGCTGAAGTTTGGCAAATCCTGCTCTATCGCTCCATCAGCCTCTCAGTATTTTTGTTTGTCGTGATCCTGTTGCGATCGCGCGAAAGTCCACTGGCACAGGTCCGCCGTGCGGGCGTTCCGGCGGCGATTGCGGGGCTGTCACTCGTGGCGGCCTATGCGGGCGGGATTTATGCGATCCAGAGCACGTCAGTTGCCAATGCAATGTTGCTGTTCGCCACTGCGCCTTTTCTGACGGCGGTCCTCGGTTGGTTGGTTCTGCGAGAGCCGGTGCGCAGGGCTACGTGGATTGCTATCTTCGTGGCGATTGCGGGTATCGGCATTATGGTCGCGGACGAGTCAGAGGGCGGCGCGCTCAGCGGCAGTCTTGCGGCCTTGGGGTCCGCCTTCGGCTTTGCCGTGTTCACCGTTGCTTTGCGGTGGGGGAAATCAGGCGAGATGCTGCCCTCAGTATTTCTATCCGGCATTTTCGCTGTCGTGATTACCACAGCGATGTGCTTGGGGTTGGGGTTGCCTTTGATCCTGTCGGCCAATGATGGCGGCATTGCAATGGGGATGGGCGTTTTTCAAGTGGGAGCAGGGCTGATCCTCTACACGCTCGGGTCCAGAACGCTTCCGGCGGCAGAGCTGACACTGCTCTCCTTGGCCGAAGTGCTGCTGGGTCCGTTATGGGTGTGGCTGTTTTTGGGAGAGACAGTGACGATCAACACGCTGATCGGCGGCTGCGTATTACTTGCGGCCATCGCGGGAAATGCGCTGTCTGGCGCACGCCGAAAACCGCCGCCCGTCACGACGCCTTAATGATGCGCGTCAGATTGAAATCTCGCACCATACAGGAACATGATCCGACGGCTTTTCCCAATCTCGCACGTCGCGGTCGATCCCCACGGCGGAGACACGGTCGGCGGCTTGGGGGCTGAGCAGTAGGTGATCTATGCGAATGCCGTTATTCTTTTGCCAGGCACCGGCCTGATAATCCCAAAACGTAAAGCGCTCTCCGGTCGGCGCAAATGCGCGGATACCATCGGTCCAGCCCTGAGCCATCAGGCGACGAAACGCGGCACGGGTTTCGGGCCGGTAAAGCGCATCGTCGGTCCAGACGTCCGGGCGCGCGGCGTCTTCAGGCTGCGGAATGACATTGTAATCCCCCAGCAAGATCACGGGTTCTTCCAGCGCCAGCAAGTCCCGCGCGCGGGCATCTAAACGCTTCATCCATTCCAGTTTGTAGTCGTATTTCGGTCCCGGTGCCGGATTCCCATTCGGCAGGTACAGCCCGCCAAGCCGCACCGCGCTTTCTTCGCCGCAGACGGTGGCCTCGATCCAGCGGGCTTGTTCGTCGGTGTCATCCCCCGGCAAACCGCGTGTGACGTCTTCGAGGGGGAGCTTCGACAAGATTGCAACGCCGTTGAAGCTCTTTTGCCCATGAGTTTCGACGTTATAGCCGAGGTCTTCGAACACCGACGCCGGAAAGCTCTCATCAACTGACTTGATTTCTTGAAGCACGGCGACATCGGGGCTGACTTGCTTCAGCCATTCCGACAGCACATCGATCCGCGCCTTGATCCCGTTGATATTCCACGTTGCGATTTTCATGCGCCCGTTGTGCTTCAGCGCTGCGGAAAAGAAAAGGGCCTTCGCAGTCGGTGCGGGATAATTTCACCTCTGAATTGGTTTGCAGTCTGGGCGGTTTTGCGTTGATCTTCTGCGCCATATTCTTGTTGAGCCGGAGGTCGCCATGTCGCTGAAGTTGCTGTTTGAAGAGGTAGCACATGCCCTTGACGGTCCCGAAGAAATCGAACGGAATGGACGGGAAGCTTTGCTCGGCGCATCCCCGCCGGACGAGGTGGGCGGCAGTACCGATTTACCGCAAGCCGTCCTGACGCAAATGCGTGCGCCGGATGCTCATCCGGTTTGCGATCGGATTGCCCGGACTCCGTTGCCTTGGGCACCTCCTGGCACATCCTCTGATCCCAAATACATCGCGGACAGCGTGTTCAAGGTGCATGTCGAATTGCTTGGTCCGGGAGGGTTGGCGCACTCTGATAAGGTGCGCTTGGGCCTATACGGAATGTTGCCCAACTCCGAATACGGACTCCGCACCCATCCCGCTGAAGAGATTTACGTGATGCTGGCGGGGGCTTGTGACTGGCATCGCGGGGATGCGCCGTATCAGACCCACGGCCCCGGCGAGCGGTCTTACCATCCGTCGATGCTGCCCCACGCCACCAGAACCACCGAAAAAACGTTCATGTCGATTTATATCTGGCACGGCGATCTCTCGACAGAGAATTACGTCTATACCGGATAGGGCGGCTGAGTCAGTTTCCTGACTGGCGCTGTTTTTCGATCTTACGCCATTCTTTGACGTTACGATTGTGCTGTTTCAGCGTCTTAGCAAAGGCATGTCCGCCCGTGCCGTCGGCGACGAAAAATAGCTCTTTACTGGTGATCGGATTCAACGTCGCTTCGATGGCCGCACGGCCCGGATTTGCAATCGGCGTCGGCGGCAGCCCTTTGATGACATAGGTGTTATAGGGCGTCGCGGCCTTCAGTTCTGAACGTTTTAACCCGCGCCCCAAAACGGATTTCCCCAGAGTGATGCCATAGATAACGGTCGGGTCCGTTTGAAGGCGCATTCCCCGATTCAGCCGATTGATAAAGACCGCTGCGACCCGCGCGCGTTCGCTGGAAACGCCGGTTTCCTTTTCAACAATCGAGGCTAAAATCAACGCCTCTTCTTTCGTTTTTAGTGGCAAGTTCGGCGCGCGGTTTGCCCACAGCTCATCGAGAATTTTGACCTGCGCCGCTTGCATCCGCTCCAGCACGGCGGCGCGAGGCTCATCGCGTTCGTAGAAATAAGTCTCCGGCGCGAGCGAGCCTTCCGGCGGAATTTCGGTGATCTCGCCGGTCAATTTTTCCGCAGCATTCAGCCGCGCGACGATCGCGAAAGAGGTCTGGCCTTCGACCGCTGTGACTTTTCGCTGAACCGTCTCGCCTTCTCGCAGTTGGTCGAGCACGGCCTGCATTGACGCTCCGGCGGGAATAGCAAATTCGCCGGCTTTCAATGCGCGGTCTACGCCCTTGAATTTTGCGCCGAGTCGGAAAATTGTCGCGTTGCTGATCACACCTTCCCGCTCCAGCGTTCCGGCAATCGCATTCAGTCCGGAACCGCGTTTCAGCACAACCACAGTGTCTTCGCTCGATGGCCCCGGCGCTTCGAACTGAGACTTTCCGTAGATGCCAACACCGACCGCGCCGATCCCGCCAATGACGAGGAGCGAGAAGAGGCCGGAGAGTAATCGCATCCCGCGCCGTCCGATTAAACGTCAGGTAGGCTGAAAACCAACGAGGCGTTGGTTCCGCCAAACCCGAACGAATTGGAAATCGCGGCACGGATTTCGCGCTTCACCGGCTCATGCGGTGCCAAATCCAACGGCGTGTTGACGTTCGGATTGTCGAGGTTGATCGTGGCCGGAGCCACCTGATCCCGCATCGCGAGGACGCAGAACACGGCCTCAACGGCGCCCGCAGCACCCAGCAAGTGACCGATGGAAGATTTTGTCGAGGACATTGTCGCCGACCCCGCCGCGTCACCCATCAAGCGCGTCACGGCTTTGACTTCAATCTCATCGCCCAAAGGCGTCGAGGTACCATGCGCGTTGATGTAATCGACATCACCCGCCGCCATGCCTGCGTTTTTCAGCGCTGCTTGCATCGCGCGGAATCCACCGTCGCCATCCGGGGCAGGGGCGGTGATGTGGTATGCATCGCCCGACAAGCCATACCCGCGCACTTCGGCATAGATCTTCGCGCCGCGCGCTTTGGCGTGTTCATATTCTTCGAGGACAACGACACCTGCGCCTTCGCCCATCACAAAACCATCGCGGTCCTGATCATACGGGCGAGATCCACGTTCCGGCTCCTCGTTGAAATTTGTAGACAGCGCTTTACAGGCTGCAAATCCAGCAATCCCTAGGCGGCAAAGTGCGCTCTCGGCTCCGCCCGCGACCATCACATCGGCATCGCCATACATAATCAACCGCGACGCATCGCCAATCGCATGAGCGCCCGTCGAGCACGCCGTCACAACTGAGTGGTTTGGTCCCTTAAAGCCGTGCTTAATCGCGATCTGGCCAGAGCATAGATTGATCAGCGAACCGGGAATAAAGAACGGACCAATCCGGCGTGGGCCTTTTTCGTGTAGCACCACGCTGGCGGTTTCAATGGATGGCAGGCCGCCAATACCAGAGCCAACCATGACGCCTGTTCTAAATTTTTCTTCTTCGTCGTCAGGTGCCCAGTCTGCGTCTTTGAGCGCCTGTTCCGCCGCCGCCATCGAATAGAGGATAAACGTATCAATCCGGCGCTGTTCTTTCGCATCGACCCAATCGTCAGGATCGAATCCAGCCTCTTCGCCTTTGCCGGGGACTTCGCACGCGATTTTGCAGGGCAGGTCGGACACGTCGAAACGGGTAATCGGCCCTGCACCTGATTTTCCGTTGAGCAGTCGGGTCCACGTCTCATCAACGCCGCAACCTAGCGGTGTGACCAATCCCAGACCCGTCACGACTACTCTTCTCATCTTCACGTCCTTCGCTCGCAACCTGAGGCGTTCGCGGAGCACTCATCCGTCAACACGCCCCTATTCAGCCGCGCAGACCCTAAGGGGTTGCGTCTCAAAAGAAAAGACGCCGCGCTCGACGAAAGCGGGGCGTCTTTTAGCCGCAAAAGCGCAAAACTGGCAGTTAAGCGCTGAGTTCTTTGATGAAACCGATTGCGTCGCCAACCGTCTGGATTTTTTCAGCGGCATCATCGGGGATTTCCACACCGAATTCTTCTTCAAATGCCATAACAAGCTCAACGGTATCGAGGCTATCTGCGCCAAGATCGTCAATGAAGCTCGCGTCTTCTTTAACTTTTGCTTCGTCAACGCCGAGATAATTCACGACGATTTTGTTCACGCGATCATTCACGTCACTCATGCTCTGTCCTCACTTAGCAGTCGCTCAACAGCCCCAGATGTGGGGTGAAAGCCGAGCGTTACAAGGCCGCTTTACGAACAACAGCCTCAGAATTCGCGCGCTCTTAGCATAGGGTCAGGGTTTTTCAAACATTGATTGGCCTTCAGATCGTTCACAAAATTTCCGCTATGAGTGTTGTGAGGATGCAGCATTCGCCTTTTTCTTGCGCGTTATCGGGTAATTGTGAGAGCCGCCGCGCCGATTTTTTGACGTGCTGGAAGTGTTGAGTGTTCGCGTATGACGTTAAAATCAAGGAATGCGATAATTTAGTGTATTGTTATCAGTAATTTAGAGGATGTGTCCTGCAAGATGCATATATCGTTATGCGCTTCGACGGGATTACGGCGGCCAGACCCTCGGTAGCACGCCTCGCACAATCTACGGTGATATTTTCGGAGCATAGCACGCAATTTGACTGCGCGGGCGGATGAGGCTTGTCATCACACTCCGGGGAATAACTTTGCGATACTCGTTGTGCTGGAAGATTTTGCCTTGCCTGAAAAAATGCCCTTCCGGAGCCGACTCGATATTCCCGCAACCGTCGCATAGAAATGGACGAAGTTTTGCAATCCGCTAACATTTGCCAGTCCTTTGGTTTCGTTCGAGGTAAGGGGATCTATGATCTCTCGTCGCGATTTTCTTCAGGTCGGCATGGCTGCTGCTGCGATCACCGGCGCGTCCGGCTTTGGCCAATGGAGCCGGGTTGCAGCGCATCAAAGCCTCACACAAGATCGGCTTTTGCAGTTCGATACGTTCGGAAACATCTCGCTGATCCACGTCACGGATATTCATGGACAGCTTAAACCGATTTATCACCGAGAACCTTCCGTCAATATCGGCGCTGGTTCGAACAAGGGCGAAATTCCGCATGTGACCGGGGCCGCGTTTCGTAAGGCTTATGGGATCGAAGATGGCAGCCCCAGTCATTACGCTCTCAGCGCGGATGATTTTTCGGCTCTTGCGGCGGTGTATGGACGGGTTGGCGGGCTAGATCGTGTGGCCACCGTGATCAACGCCATCCGGGCGGATCGACCAGACGCCATTTTACTGGATGGCGGAGATACGTGGCATGGGTCTTACACATGCTGGAAGACCGGCGCGCAGGACATGGTCAATGTCATGAACGCGCTCGGCCCGGATGCTATGACATTCCATTGGGAATTTACGTTGGGCAGTGCGCGAGTTGAAGAACTGGCGAAGTCATTACCCTTTGCCGCGCTAGGGCAAAATATCTTTGCGGCGGAATGGAATGAACCGAACACTTTGTTTTCGCCTTATAAGCTATTTGAGCGAGGTGGAACAAAGGTCGCTGTCATCGGTCAGGCGTATCCTTACACACCCATTGCCCATCCCGGCTGGTTGTTTCCCGAATACTCGTTCGGCCTGCGCGAAAAGAATTTGGCGTTGATGATCGAACGGGTTCGGGCGGCGGGTGCGGAATGTGTCGTCTTGCTGAGTCACAATGGCTTTGATGTGGATAAAAAAATGGCCGGGACCGTGCCGGGCATTGATGTGATCTTATCCGGCCACAGCCATGACGCTCTGCCGGAACCGGTATTGGTTGGACAGACGATCATCGTTCCTTCCGGCTCGAACGGAAAATTCGTCAGCCGCGTCGATCTCGACATTCGGGATGGCCGCATGAAGGGCTATCGCACAAAGCTGATCCCCATCTTCGCGGACGTCATTGATGCCGACCGCGAGGTTGCAAAGCTGATCGATCAACAACGCGCGCCGTATCTGGATGATATGTCCGAAGTGATTGGTCAAACAAACAGCCTGCTTTACCGGCGCGGAAACTTTAATGGCAGTTGGGATGACCTGATTTGCGATGCTCTGCTCAGCGAGCGCGACGCAGAGATTGCCCTCAGTCCCGGATTGCGCTGGGGGCCATCCTTGGTCCCCGGGCAAGATATCACTCGCGAAGATATTTTCGCCGTCACCTCGATGACCTACGGCGAGGCTTATCGTACCGAGATGACTGGCGCATTTCTGAGAACTATTCTGGAGGATGTCGCGGATAATCTCTTTCACCCGGACCCTTATTACCAACAGGGTGGCGACATGGTCCGCACGGGCGGGATCGGCTATCGAATTGACGTTTCGAAACCCCACGGCAAACGGATCTCAGACTTGACTGTGCTTCGTTCCGGCGAGCTGATTGACGCAAACCGCACTTACATCGTCGCGGGGTGGGCCTCAATCAATGAAGGCACCGAAGGTCCGCAAATTTGGGATGTCGTCGAAGCTCATATTCGCAAACTCGGCTCAGTCACGATCCCAGAGAACACAAATATCGAAATTGTCGGCGTCTAAGTCCGGTTATCTCAACCGCCGCACGTCGTCGAGACACCAAGTGGTTTTGCGAATTGCGGATAGACGTAATCTGGTGGCAAGGTCATTTCGTCCGACCCGCTGGTCTTTGGAGAGTGATCATGAGTCATACTGACCCGCTGCTACAGCCGTTTCGTCTCAAGAATCTGACTCTCCGAAACCGAATCATGTCGACGAGCCATGCGTGCGGGTTGGAAGAAGGCGGAATGCCGAAGGATCGGTATCAGACCTACCACGAAGAAAAGGCGAAAGGCGGGATTGGGCTGACGATGTTTGGTGGCTCGTCCAATGTCTCGATCGACTCCCCGTCGGTCATGCCTCAGCTTAATGTCGGTGTAGACGAGATCATTCCACACTTGCAGAAGTTCTCGCAGCGCATTCATGCCCAAGGCGCGGGACTCATGTGCCAGATCACCCATCTGGGCGGGAGGGGCGAGTTCAACAAGGGGGCAATCCTACCGACGCTCGCCCCTTCTGTTATTCGCGAAACGCTGCATCGAAGCATCGCCAAGGAAATCGACGAGTATGACATAGCGCGGATCATCGCTGATTACGTCCGCGCCGCGATGCGGTGCAAGGAGGGCGGGCTGGACGGAGTCGAGTGCATGGCCGCCGCCCACCTCATTGGGCAATTTTTATCCCCGCAACGAAACTTCCGCACGGATCGTTATGGCGGATCGGTCCAGAACCGATGCCGCTTTGGTTTAGAAGTGTTTGAGGCGATCCGAAAAGCGGTGGGTGATGACTTTCTGCTTGGCCTGCGCTTTATCGTTGACGAAGGGAATAAAGAGGGGCTTGGGTTCGAGGAAAGTCTGGAAATCGCGGAGATCTTTCAGGCGGCAGGATATTTGGACTTCTTCAACGCCAGCTATGGCCGCATGGATACCTATGCGTCGATCTCGATTGATTGTATGCCCGGTATGGCCTCGCCTGACGCGCCTTGGCTCGCGAAGGCTGCCGCGTTCAAAGCGGCGGTAAAACTACCCGTGATTCATGCCAGTCGGATATCAGATGTGGCTACCGCGCGCCATGCCATCCGCGAGGGCTTTATTGATCTGGTCGGCATGACGCGCGCTCACTTTGCGGACCCGCAAATCGTCAACAAGATTATCGCGGGCCAAGAAGAAACCATCCGACCCTGCGTTGGCGCAACCCATTGCATGAGTCCGCTACGTCCGACCTGCCTGCATAATCCGGCGACGGGTCACGACCGCACACTCAAGCAAGTGATAAACTTGGCGAAGCATAAACGCCGTGTGGCGGTTGTTGGGGCCGGTCCCGCTGGGCTGGAGGCTGCGAGGGTCTGCGCGGAGCGCGGTCATGAGGTGACGTTGTTCGAAGCGGCACCGCGCATGGGTGGACAAGTGCTGTTGGCAGCAAAAGCGCATTGGCGAAAGAATATGCTTGGTATTGTCGATTGGCGCATTGGCGAGATCGAACGGCTTGGCGTTGATATACGGCTTAATACCTATGTCGAGGCCGAAGACATTGATGCGCTCGGCGCAAATTTGGTGATCGTTGCGACAGGCGGTGTGCCGAATACCGACTGGCTGACGGGGGCAGAGCATCTGACCTCAGCATGGGAATTGCTCGACGGATCGGCGCAGCCCGCTGATGACGTTCTCATTGTCGATGGTACGGGACGGCATGTCGCGATGACGGTGGCGGATGTGTGCGACAAGGCCGGCGCAACGGTACAGTTTGCTACCGTAGACGACACGCTCATTGCCGAACAAGCCTACGCGGAGCGTGTGATATGGCGCAAATGGGCGCGGGAAATTCGCTTACCTGTCCTGACAGAAGAGGCACTGATCAGCGTGCATAAGGAAGGGAATGAACTGGTCGCGACATTGCGAAGCGAGCTAACCGATGAAGAGACGCAAATCCGTGCCGCACAAGTTGTCTTTGACTATGGCACCATGCCCGCCGATGGCATTTTTTGCGACCTGCGGGATCGGTCACTCAATAAGGGCGTGACGCGGCTAGAAATTTTGGTTTCGGGACAGACACAAGGCGACGCCACAACGGAAGGGTTTGAACTGCATCGGATTGGCGATGCGGTCGCAAGCCGTAACATCCATTCCGCGATCATCGACGCGCTGAGACTGTGCCAAAATTGCTGAGTGCCGCCCAAAATTAGCGGCAGCTTTGAGTGACGCGATCGTATAGTTCGCTTTTCGCGTTACCCGATCGCATGGTTATTTTTTCGAGATCACATAGGCCTCGTCATTGAACCACAGGCCATCACGCTGTTGCAGGATTTCGCGCGTTGCCGCCAGATACCGTCCGCCAAGCATTTCTGGCTCCAGCCGGTCATCTTCGACCTGCGCGACATAAACAGCAGCGTTCCAAGCGGCATAAAGCGTTGACGTGCCAATGTTCGCGTCGACCTCGACTGGCAAGGTGTGCATTTGATATTTGAAGAGCGCTTCGTCGTCAGTGGTTCGATGAAAGGTGTAGTCTGCCGCTTCCTCGCCAAGAATATCAGCGACCGCGCTAAAAATGTCATCGCGCGTGGAATGGAACGGATTGTCCTCAGGCCAGATTTTCTGAATCAATTCCATCCCCGGATCTTGCCCGTAAGAATGAATACCAAGCAATCGACCGCCAGAGCGCAATGCCCGCACCAGCGGCGCGACGACGTTCTTGGCTTTCTGCTCCGCAGTGACGCGCAGGCGATAAGGCTGCGAGGCGAGGACAAGGTCAAAATCGGCCTTCGCCTCTCCTTTTTTCGGGATAATATCGTGTAGCAGGAACCGATGGTCTTCGCGATACAGCACCAGCACGACGGGACGCTCATAAATTGGGTTGCCCGTCTTCTCGCTGTGTTTCGCTTGCCAGTTCTCGCCAAGAAAATCGTGTAGGTCTGTAATCTGTTGATCAAACTTGTGGGCCGTCGTTCCGGTCAGGCTGACTTCTTTCCACACCACTGCATCTTGCGCCTCGGCCTTGCGCGGCGTTAGCCACGGAGCCTCGGAATAAAACATGTTGGTGAAAACGACGACGGTGGCGGGGTGCTCGAATAACCGGTCCGCCATCTTGGCTAGCGAGAGCCGAATATCCTCAAGGCTAATCTCTTTGCCAGAAATATAAAATGGCGTTGTGGGAAAGCAGCCATGCATCTCACGCAGGACTTTAGACAACACTGTTCCGTCACCGATCCCGCCGTCGAAAACGCGCAACGCAGGTGGAGAAGGCGCAACGAAACTAAGCTCTTGGCCCGCGCGCTTTGCGACGACATCCTTTTCGCCGCACGTGTGAACAAACATTAGGTATTTTTGGCGGTTGTCGAAGAAGCGAAAATTCTTTTTCGAAGGGCCGATAGAGTCGGTTGTCCCAGCGTTCATTCTCAATCATCCATTCGGTCAGAGGGCGGGTTGTGCACCTTGCAGAAGGTTAGTAAGCACCGCTTTACCGTGCGGTCGATGAACAAATCTTTGATCGCTACCGGTTTCGCGGAACCGCGTTTAGCGCGCACCAGGTTAAATCTGAACGATTTTATCTATCGCCTTCTAAGTACATGGATTGCAACAAAATTAACTGATCCAGCGCATCCTCCTTCTGCGACGCGGGGACGTCCGATGAATTCCTATTGATTGGGGACAATATGTTTGGCAGCTCGTTGTTATTCGGTGCGACTGCACCAGAACTTTCCTTTGATTTCGGCGCCAGCTTTACAACGAATGTGGACCCGGTAGTTGATGTATCGCCGGGAGCGAT
>CAZJWF010000046.1:0-12689 GCA_964549375.1 uncultured Neomegalonema sp. | reverse complement strand
TCACCCTTTACGGGGCGGTGGTTTCAACGTCACCTTTGAATACACGGTCAGCGAAACGTCGCAGGTTGGCGAAGGTCTGCACGCATGGGTAATTGACAGCGGCTAAACCGGTCCGGGTGGGATTGTTCATGTGCGGGTCAGCGGGTATAATGGCCCGACGTCGCGCCCTACGGATGGGTCATACGATATCGGCAACGTGGACGTCGGCTTCCAACGGGAGCTAGAGCCGGGCGATACCTTCACCGTATCGTTTCAAGTCAATGGCGCGGGCTTTGACGAGGGCCATTTCTGCCCGACCTTCATCGACTCTGATCCTGAAGAGGTTGAAGTAACTGCGTCCGATGTGGCGATCACGACGTCGCCAACGAACGATTGGGGCTCCGGCTGTTTGCAGAATGTTCAGATCGAAAACGTCTCCGAGGATGAAATTGAAGGCTGGTCTGTCATTCTGGATGTGCCAGAGGGCGATACCTTCGTCTTTAACAATGTCTGGGACGCAACGGCTGAAACGCTCGACAATGGCGATATTCTGTTTTCGAACTTGAGCTGGAACGAAGACATCAATCCGGGCGGTTCGATCAACTTTGGCTTTACAGGCGAAAACTCGACCGCCGCTGCCGTTGACATTGACGAGTTCGACTTCACTTGGCTTGGCTAATCGCTGTTTCGCAATAGAAGAGAGACAAAGGCGCGCTTGGCAACGAGAGCGCCTTTTCGTTAGCGCGAGTACTTCACGAACGGCGTCAGCGTTGCGATCCGATCATAGAGGCGGCGTGCGGTGTTGTTGGAATCCTGCGTCAACCAATAGACTGACGGCGTGCCGTTGGCATCTGCGACAGCATAGACCGCCTTGATCAGCGCGCGTCCGGCGCCCGTGCCGCGCACGTCGTCGCGGACATAGAGGTCTTGCAGATAGATCACATCCTCCTCCCGCCAGTTATGGGGATGGAGGATATAGTGAACCAACCCAATAGGTCGGTCCGCGTCGTCAACGGCAAGAAACGCCCGCTGCGTGGTCCGCTCAGGATCAAGCAGGCGCGCGAACGTCTTGGCGTAAACCGCTTCGGGTACAGACGATTCATAGAACGTCAGGTAGCCGGTCCACAGTTCCCGCCATGCGGCCTCATCTTCAGTGCGTAGTTCCCGGATTTTCATGAACATCCTCCAAAATGATAGCTTCGCACTCGATTTCGACGAGGAATTCCGGCAGCACCAGTGCGCTCGTACCGACAAGTGTGCAAGCGGGGCGCACAGCGTCAAAAATCTCGCTATGCACTTTTCCGACCGCTTCGGAATCGTCGATATTGGTCAGGAAAATGCGGTTGATGACAATATCGCCGAGCGTTGCACCTGCGGTTTCAAGCGCCGCGCTGATCGTCGTGAAAATCTTACGGGTTTGTTCGGCGGCATCACCGGGCGCATAGGGCTTGCCGTCTTCGACAGCACACGTTCCTGCGACTTTAATAACATTGCCGACGCGGACAGCGCGGGAATAGCCATAAGCCTCTTCCATTTTTCCGCCGGTTGAGATGTTTGTGCGCGTCATAATCTTACCACCATTTCTCGGGCTTCGCATTGAAGCCTGTTGTACCTTCCAGCGCATAGGCTGTGTTCAGCAAGTCCTCTTCGCCGAACGCCTTACCGATCAACTGTAAGCCCAGCGGCAAGCCGCTTTCGCTCATACCTGCTGGTACAGAAATTCCCGGCAAGCCTGACATGTTCACAGTCACAGTGAAGACATCCTGCAAATACATCTCGACCGGGTCCGCATCGTCCATCGCGCCCAATTCGAACGCGGGGGAGGGAGTGGTCGGCGTCAAGATCGCATCCACATTCTCGAAGGCGTTTTCAAAATCCTGCTTGATGAGTGTCCGTATTTTCTGCGCGCGGCTATAATAGGCATCATAATAGCCCGCCGACAGCACGTAAGACCCGATCATGATCCGGCGCTTGACCTCTGCGCCAAAACCTTCAGCGCGAGATTTCTCGTACATCTCTGTAATGCCGTCGCCTTGGCCGAGTTCCGCGCGGTGGCCATACCGCACGCCGTCATACCGCGCGAGGTTTGAGGACGCCTCCGCCGGGGCAATAATATAATAGGCGGGTAGGGCGTATTTCGTGTGCGGCAGGCTAATCTCGACTATCTCCGCACCCTTCGCGCGTAAGTCGTCTGCGCCCTTTTCCCAAAGTGCCTTGATCTCCGAGGACATGCCATCGGCGACATATTCCTTGGGCACACCGATGCGCTTACCTTTGACGTCGCCCGTGAGCGCCGCTTCGTAGTTGGGCACGGGGATTTCTGCAGAAGTGGAGTCCTTGTCATCGACCGAGGCCATCGAGCCGAGCATAATCGCCGCATCGCGCACCGTGCGCGTAAAAGGCCCTGCTTGGTCCAACGAAGAAGCAAAAGCGATAATTCCCCAGCGCGAAACCCGTCCCCACGTCGGCTTGAGGCCCACAGTGCCGGTAAATGCGGCTGGCTGACGGATCGAGCCGCCCGTATCTGTACCAAGCGTTGCCATTGCCATATCAGCCGCCAGTGCCGATGCAGATCCGCCCGAAGACCCGCCGGGTGTCAACTTGGCGTCTGACCCTTTCGCCCGCCACGGCGAGACGACCGGCCCGTAGCAGGATGTCTCGTTCGAACTGCCCATCGCAAACTCATCCATCGACAACTTGCCG
Organism: uncultured Neomegalonema sp.; assembly: GCA_964549375.1. Lineage (GTDB taxonomy): Bacteria > Pseudomonadota > Alphaproteobacteria > Rhodobacterales > Rhodobacteraceae > JAHDDY01. The sequence continues at coordinate 10,007 of CAZJWF010000046.1, read as the reverse complement.
AGCATGACCGCGCCATCATCCCAAAGGTTCTGCGTTACCGTGCTTTCATAGGCAGGTTTGAAATCGCGCAGGATATTCGACCCGGACTGCGAGTTAACGCCTTTGGTGCAGTAGAGGTCTTTGACCCCAATCGGAATTCCGCACAGTGACGGCGCATCGCCAGCGTTCAGCCGCTTGTCGGCGGCGGCAGCCTGCTCGCGCGCAATCTCTGGCGTTTTGACCGAATAGGCATTCAGCGCATCGCCGCCCTCGACAGTGGCGATATACGCCTCGGTCAATTCCGTGGCACTGATCTCCTTGGCGCGCAGCTTGTCCCGCGCGTCGGCGATGGAAAGGGTGGTGAGTTCTGTCATAACGGCCCGCATCCCGAAAGATTTCCGGCATCCTTAACGGGGCAAAGGGCAGGCGGCAAGGGTCACAGGAAGACGAAGGAATGATGCCTTCTTGGACGGGCTTGGTTGTTCAGGGAGCCATTTCGCGACTCACCTAAGACGAGCGATGCGTCTCGCTGCAATCTGCCGAAGCAAATAGTGCTCGCTGGTCGCGAGAAGTTTCGCGGGTTTTAGCCGTCTACCCCGTTCAAGTTCTCGAATTTCAGCATTAATCCGCAATTCTTTACAGCATAAGGACTTGCCGCAACGTCGTCCGAAGCTATAAGCGCAGCATCCCGAACAGGTCTGCCACTGATGAATACTGATTTTTACCGCGTGAAGCGCCTTCCACCCTATGTTTTCGAGGGTGTGAACAAGATGAAAGCGGCCCTCCGCGCCGACGGGCGGGACATTATTGATTTCGGTATGGGTAATCCGGACCTTGATACCCCGGATCACATCATTGAAAAGTTGGTTGAATCTGCCCAAAAACCGGGAGTTCACAGGTATTCGTCCTCAAAAGGTGTCACGGGGCTTCGCCGCGCGCAGGCCGCTTATTATGAGCGCCGTTTCGGGGTCGATCTCGACCCTGAGACCGAAGTAATCGCCACGCTCGGCTCGAAAGAGGGGCTCGCTAACCTTGCGGCGGCGATTTCTGCGCCGGGGGACGTGATCCTCGCGCCGAACCCGTCTTATCCGATTCACGCCTTTGGGTTTATGATTGCGGGCGGGACGCTGCGGCATATTCCTGTTCCGCTGACGAGCGACGGGCTTTTTGATGCCGAAGCCTACATGCAAAAGCTCGACCGGGCCGTGCGCCATTCGGTGCCAAAACCAGCGGCGATTGTGGTGAATTTTCCGTCAAATCCGACGGCGCTCGTCTGTGACCTCGATTTTTACGCAGAATTGGTCAGTTTTGCGAAAAAGCATGAGATTTGGGTGCTGTCCGACGTTGCGTATTCAGAAATCTACTTTGAGGACATGCCGCCCCCTTCAATCCTGCAGGTTACGGGGGCCAAAGAGGTTGCAGTCGAATTTACTTCGCTGTCCAAGACCTACTCTATGCCCGGCTGGCGCATGGGCTTTGCTGTCGGGAACCGCCATCTGATCAGCGCTTTAACGCGAATTAAGAGTTATCTCGATTATGGTGCCTTCACACCAATTCAGGTCGCGGCTTCAGCGGCGTTGAACGGTCCTCAGGAATGTATTGCGGAGATCCGGTCTGTTTATAAAGGGCGTCGCGACGTGCTGGTTGAAAGCATGAGCCGTGCGGGCTGGGACATCCCGCCTCCACCGGCAACTATGTTCGCTTGGGCCAAGGTGCCACCCGCCTTTTCACGGTTAGGATCAATGGGATTTTCTGAGATGCTGCTGACCGAAGCAGAGGTCGCGGTCTCTCCCGGTGTCGGGTTTGGTGAGTACGGCGAAGGCTATGTACGGATTGGATTGGTTGAGAACGAACAGCGCATCCGGCAAGCTGCGCGCGGTATTCGCAAAGTGATGGATAGTGCCGACGCATTGGTGGCGGCTTATGATAAGAATTTGGAGGCGGTATAGTGATCCGCATTGGCGTAGCAGGTTTGGGCACCGTTGGTGCTTCCACGCTCGATCTTTTGATGAACCACAACGCTCGGATTGCTGCGCGGGCGGGGTGCGCGCTATCTGTGACGGCGGTGTGCTCGCGAGACAAGAGTAAGGATCGGGGCGTTGATCTGTCTGGCGTGCAATGGTTCGACGATCCCGTCGCGCTCGCCTCGTCTGATGACATTGATATGTATCTTGAGTTGATCGGCGGTGCAGATGGTGTCGCCAAGGCCAGCGTTGAGGCTGCATTGAAGGCAGGCAAAAAGGTCGTCACCGCGAACAAAGCCATGCTCGCGCATCACGGTGCCGCGCTCGCGACTTTGGCAGAGGCGACGGAGGGTGCCTCCATCCATTACGAGGCGGCGGTCGCGGGCGGCATTCCCGCAATCAAGGCGTTGCGCGAAGGCATGGCCGCGAATGACGTGACCCGCGTTTCCGGCATCTTGAACGGAACATGCAATTATATCCTGACCGAGATGGAAGAAACCGGCGCAGCCTTTGCTGATGTGCTCGCTGATGCCCAGCGGCTTGGCTATGCAGAAGCGGACCCGGAGGCGGATGTCGGCGGGTTCGATGCCGCGCATAAGCTGGCGCTGATGGCCGCGATTGCCTTTGGTCAGCAGGTAGATTTCGACGCAGTTGAAATCACCGGCATCGAAAGTGTTGCCGCTGAGGACATCGAAGCGGCGGGTGAGATGGGCTACCGTATCCGCTTGCTTGGCGTCGCCGAGGCAACGGAGATCGGGACTTCCCAGCGGATGCGGCCTTGCCTGACCCCGAAAAACTCGCCTTTGGGCAAGATTGCAGGCGTGACAAACGCCGTCTTGATCGAGGGCGATGCGATTGGTTCGATCATGCTGACCGGCCCCGGCGCGGGCGGCGGACCAACGGCCAGTGCGGTCGTCGCTGATGTGGTCGATGCAGCGCGTGGAAATAGCCCCGCGACGTTTGGCCTGTCCTCCGAGACAGGGCAGAGCGCCTCAAACCCTGCAGCGCAAGGCGGTGATCATGGCGCATTTTACATGCGGCTCTCGCTCGCGGATCGGCCCGGCGCACTTGCCGAAGTTGCCGCCATCCTTGGAGCTGAGAACGTCTCGATTCACCGGATGCGCCAATACGATCATGATGGCGCAGCCGCGCCTGTATCGATTGTGACCCATGAGACGGGTGAACAGAGTCTTAACCGTGCGATTGAGAGGATTGCCGCGCTTGACGTGTCTGTGGCTGCCCCCGTCTCAATGCGTATTGTCAGTATTTGACGACAACCTCGATTGGAATCTTGACCATGACGAACACGAACGAAGCTCAATTCAAAGATCGGATGCTCTCGCTTGGTCTGGCGCGGGTCTCCGAAGCAGCGGCGATTGCTTCAGCAAAGTTGATTGGGCGCGGCGACGAAAAAGCGGCAGATCAGGCTGCTGTCGATGCAATGCGGACGCAACTTAACTTGCTGAACATTCGTGGCGTGGTCGTGATCGGCGAAGGCGAGCGCGATGAAGCGCCAATGCTCTATATCGGCGAAGAGGTGGGAGCGGGCAATTCAGACTCACCTGAGGTCGACATCGCCCTTGATCCACTAGAGGGCACGACCCTGACGGCAAAGGCCATGCCGAATGCGCTGGCCGTGATATCGATGGGCGCGCGGAACTCGATGTTGCACGCGCCGGATGTTTACATGGATAAACTCGCCGTTGGCGCGGGCTATGACGAGGGCGTTGTTACACTGGATATGACGCCGACGCAGCGGGTAGAAGCGCTTGCTGCGGCTAAGGGCTGTAAGCCTGAGGCGCTTACGGTTTGCATGTTGGAACGTCCGCGTCACCGTGAAATGCTTGCAGAACTGCGCGCGACAGGTGCCTCGGTTCAACTGATTACCGATGGGGACGTGGCGGGCGTTATCCACTGTGCGGAATCAGCGAAGACCGGGATCGACATGTATATGGGTTCGGGCGGAGCGCCAGAAGGCGTGCTTGCGGCGTCAGCCCTTAAGTGTATGGGCGGTCAAATTTTTGGACGCTTGATGTTCCGCAACGACGAAGAACGCGATCGTGCGGTCAAAGCGGGCATTGAGGACTTCGACAAAATCTACACCCGCGATGAGATGGTGCGCGGAGACGTGATCTTTGCCGCAACCGGCGTGACCGATGGGTCTATCGTCAAGGGTGCGCGGCGTGTTGATGATTTTATCGAGACGGAAACGATCCTGATGCGCTCGAAAACAGGCTCCGTCCGCCGTTTGATGTATCACTGCCCAATCGACGACTAAACGAGGGTGGCGAGGGGTCGAAAGATGAAAGCTGATGGCCCCTAAAACACAAATCAGTTTTGCCGAGTATACGGACCGGGAGCGGCGCGTTGATGACGCGGTTCATGCTCTCGGCGTCGTGACCAGCGTTATTGCGGTTGCGGTGCTCTTGATCCTCGCAGCGATTTGGCAGGACGTGCGGGCGACGGCCAGCGTCGCAATCTATGGCATTTCGGTCGTTGCCGTTTTCGCGACCTCCGCTGCTTATCACACCGTTCAGAATCCCGCGAGAAAGGCACTGTTGCGTCGACTCGACCATGCCGCGATTTTTCTCAAGATTGCGGGAACATATACCCCATTTGCCTTGGTGAATATTGGCGGCTCTCGGGGGTTTTGGTTGCTGGCGGCGGTTTGGGGGATTGCCGCTGTGGGCGTTTTCCTCAAACTCGGTGGTTGGCGAGGCGGCGTGAAGACTTCCGCTGCGCTTTACCTCGCGCAAGGGTGGTTGATTTTGCTTGCTCTCGACGCCTTTCGCGAGTCGTTACAGCCTGCCGAACTGCTGTTGTGCCTGATCGGAGGCGGGCTTTACACCGTAGGGGTCGGATTTCTGCTGGCCTCGCGCCTGCCGTACCACAATGCGATCTGGCATATGTTTGTCCTGTCGGCTTCCGCTTGTTTTTATGTTGCGATCCTCAAGGCGGTTGTCCTGCGATAGCGCGCGGCGTAAGCCTGTCTCATGTTGGACGAAAGCGCACATACACGCTCGATTACGGGTCGCACATGGACCTTTCCCAATGCTGAGGTTGAGCGGGCGGGACTGGCCATCGCCCAGCGGCATGGCCTGCCTGAACTCGTAGGCCGTGTTCTGGCGGTACGCGGTGTCGAAAGCGACGCTGCCCCCGTGCATTTATCGCCCAGCTTACGAGATATGATGCCGAACCCTTCGGTTCTTGCCGATATGGATGTCGCCGCCGACCGTCTGGCGCGTGCGGTAAAGGACAATGAGCGCATTGCACTTTTTGGCGACTATGATGTTGATGGCGGTGCATCGGTGGCGGTGGTTGAGCGGTGGTTGCGGATGATGGGCCGAACGGCGACGTCCTACATTCCCGACCGGATCGACGAGGGTTATGGTCCCAATGTTCCCGCGATGCAGACATTGGCCAAAGATCATTCACTGATCATCTGCCTCGACTGCGGTACGCTAAGTCACGAGCCGATTGCCGCCGCGATAGAGACGGGCGCGGACGTAATTGTTGCCGATCACCATCTCGCCGGAGAAACCCTGCCCGAGTGTACCGCCGTGGTGAACCCAAACCGGCAAGATGACGAATCGGGATTGGGACAGCTTTGCGCCGCGGGGGTGGCGTTCTTGCTGCTGGCGGCGACAAACCGCGCGCTGCGTCCTGATTTTCCGGGAGGCAAAGAGCCGAACTTGCTGAACTTGCTGGATCTCGTCGCGCTTGCGACTGTGGCCGATGTTGCGCCGCTCATCGGCTTGAACCGTGCGTTTGTGCGTCAGGGGCTCACGGTGATGCGGTCGCGGCAAAATGTAGGCTTGCGAGCGTTGGCCGATGTCGCACGGATGGACGCGGCCCCGACGGCGTTTCACCTTGGATTTTTGCTTGGCCCCCGCGTAAATGCGGGCGGACGGGTTGGCAAGGCTGACCTCGGCGCAAGGTTGTTGACGTGTGATGATCTCGAAGAAGCGATGGGCATCGCGGCCTTGCTCGACAGTCACAATGCCGAACGCCGCGCGATTGAAGCGGAGGTTCAAGCGGCGGCGGTTGCACAGGTCGAGGCACGCGGTGTGTCCGGCGGACTGGTTTGGGCGGCAGGGGAAGGCTGGCACCCCGGCGTTGTTGGTATCGTTGCCAGTCGCCTCAAAGAACAATTCAATCGCCCCGCCATTGTCATTGGCCTCGCGGACGGAGAGGGCAAAGGCTCTGGGCGCTCGATTGGCGGGGTTGATCTGGGCCGTTCGATTCAGGCTGCTGTCAGCGAGGGGCTGCTGCTAAAAGGCGGTGGGCATAAAATGGCGGCGGGCCTGACACTCTCTGAAGACAAACTCCCGGACGCAATGTCGTGGCTGGATGCGGCGCTGTCGAAACAAGGCGCTGATCGGCTTGGCCCTCGCGACCTGACGCTCGACGGCTCGCTCGCGCCGCGCGGAGCAACGTTTGATCTGTGCGAGATGCTGGATCGTGCGGGTCCGTTTGGTGCTGGTGCGCCTGCCCCTCGATTTGCCTTTCCCGGCGTGCAACTGATGGGAGCGCGTGAGGTCGGTGACGGTCATCTAGCAGGCTCGATTTCTTCTGCCGGAGGGCGTCTCGATTTTATCGCCTTCCGCGCGTTTCAAACGGAACTCGGCCCCGGTGTGATGGGGCTAAAGGGTGCGCCGATTGACGCAGCGGGACGGATTCAAATTGACGAATGGCGCGGCACCCGGCGGGTTAAACTTCATCTCTCAGACGTCGCGGTAAGGGACACATTATGAGCAGAACGATCCTCATCACTGGCGGAAGTCGCGGCATCGGGCGAGAGACAGCGCGTCTTTGCGGAGAGCGCGGTTGGTCCGTCGGCGTGAACTACCTCGGGAATGAAGAGGCGGCGATGGAAACCGTTGCGCTGGTCGAAAAGATGGGCGGAAAAGCCATCGCCCTGCGCGGCGATGTCGCGAAAGAGGCTGATGTCATCGCCATGTTTGACCAAACCGAAGCGGCGTTTGGCCCGATTACGGGGGTCGTGAATAATGCCGGTGTTCTGGACCAAAAATCCTCTGTTGCGGACCTTAGCGTCGAGCGAATGCGGCGAATTTTCGATACTAATGTCCTAGGCGCATACTTGGTTGCGCGCGAGTCTGCGCGCCGGATGCCACGAGGTAAAGGCGGGCGGGGCGGCAGCATCGTTAACATGTCCTCGCGTGCGGCGCCCCTTGGTTCGGCACATGAATATGTCGATTACGCAGGGTCAAAAGGTGCGGTTGATACATTGACCACGGGCCTGTCAAACGAGTTGGCGGGCGACGGTGTGCGTGTCAATGCGGTGCGCCCCGGTTTGATCGAAACGGAAATTCATGCGAGTGGCGGGCAACCGGATCGTGCCACGCGCCTTGGCGCCAAAACGCCTATGGCTCGCCCCGGCACGGCGGCGGAAGTCGCCGAAGCGGTTATTTGGCTGTTGAGTGATGCCTCGTCCTATGTGACGGGAACTTTTTTGGATGTCAGCGGAGGACGCTAATCATGGCAACGGAACTGGATCATATTGTTGTTGGCTGTGCCGATCTTGTGGCGGGTGAAGCTTGGATGACTGATCTCTTGGGGCGTCCCGCCCAAGGCGGCGGCGCACATGTCGCCATGAGCACCCATAACAAAGTTTGGAGCCTTGGCTCCTGTTTCCTTGAGCTCATCGCGATCGATGCGGAGGCACCTGATCCGAGGCGCAAGCGCTGGTTCTCGCTCGATGATCCTGCGGTCCAAAAAAAGCTGGCGATGGGACCACATCTTTTGACGTGGGCTGTACGGGTCGATGATATCGAAGCGGTTCAGGCTGCGTCGCCCACCCCTCTGGGCGAATTGCACGAGCTAGAGCGCGGCGACTTGAAGTGGAAAGTTTTGATCCCGGAAGACGGTGGCCTGTTGCATGATGGTCATGTACCGCTGGTGATCCAATGGTTGACACCACATCCGGCGGAGCGCATGGAAGATTCCGGGATGCGCCTTCAAAGCCTCACCGCAGCACGGGACGAAACGACGTTGATAGACCGGACGCTGGATGCGATTGGTGCCGGTGGGCTGGCTACAGTGCAAAACACAGCGTTGTCGACGTCGATCATGGCTGAGGTTTCGACCGAAGAAGGCAATGTCAGTTTCGTTGGCTGAGCTGATACGACTGGCAAATGTTTTTACCCGATCTCTTGAACATCCGAGATGCTAAACCTTGTAACAAAAAGCCCCGTGCGATGACGGGGCTTTTCAGTTAGGTTGTTTCGGTCGCGACTTACGCGCTCTTGCCGATGGCCGCTTGACGGTTTAGGCGCGAACGGTCGCGATCCCGGCGCGAAGACATTGGCTGATAGGCCGCTGCCACATGTGATGAACAGTAAGGCTTGCCTGCCGCAACCGGATGGCCACAGAAATAGAATTCGCCCTTGCTCGGGTCGCCAATTGGCCACTTGCAGGTCCGCTCGTTCAGCTCCAGCAAAGACAACTTTTTCGCTGCTGCATCGACTTCGGCCAGATCGACCAGCGGCTCGGACGGCGCGGGAGGATGCGGAAAGGTCGACGTGACAACCGGCGGACGGTGTGTCGGTGCCGGTTTCGGCTTTTCCTTAGCAACGGGCGCAGGCTTTTCAGCGGCCTTCGGAGCGGGCTTGGCCTTACTCTTGGCTTTCGCTTTCGCTGCTGGTGCCTCTTTCGCCGCCTTTGCTGGTTCAGGCTTGGCCGCGGTTCGGCTGGCCAAACCAAGGCGGTGAACCTTCCCGATGACGGCGTTACGTGTTACGCCGCCCAGTACTTTCGCGATTTGACTTGCACTTTGTCCCTCACTCCACAGCTTTTTAAGTGTTTCGACGCGTTCGTCAGTCCAGGACATAGAGAACCCTTCATTGGAAAAACAGCCGTTGGCAGTATGCGCTGCAAAGTTCGGCTTTTTGATGTAGCGGCTCCAGTTTATTACAGGACTCATGCCAGTTACAAGACGGCTCATGGCTGTTAAGCCGCATTAAATGTCTGGGAATTTCAATATTATGTCCGTAAATCCGAATGGAACCTCGCACAAAGCGATGGGTGAGCGCCGTTTTGGGCGGATCAACTGGCTTGGCCTTAAAACGCTGTACGGCAAGGAAGTTTCGCGGTTTCTCAAGGTTTTTATGCAGACCTTGGTCGCGCCTGTTGCAACTTCAGCGCTTTTCATGGCGGTTTTTACTCTCGCTTTGGCTGCGCGGCGGGGAGATGTGGACGGGATGCCGTTTGCAGCGTTTCTCGCTCCCGGCATCGTGATGATGACGGTTATTCAGAACGCTTTTGCGAATTCATCGTCTTCTTTGGTCGTCGCGAAGGTTCAGGGAAACATTGTCGATGTTCTGATGCCCCCCCTTTCGCCCGGAGAGCTGACCACGGCGTATGCCCTCGGCGGGGCAACGCGCGGACTTTGCGTTGCGGTACTTGCGGTTTTGGTGATCTTTCCATTTATCGGATTAAGTATCGCTCACCCCTTATGGGCGCTGTTCTTTGTCTTCATCGGCGCTCTAATCCTCGCACTGATTGGAATTATGACAGGGATCTGGGCGGAGAAGTTTGACCACACCGCCGCTGTCACGAATTTCATTGTGACACCTTTGGCGTTCCTGTCCGGCACGTTCTACAAAGTAAGTGATCTGCCGGAGCCTTGGGCTACTATCTCTAGCTGGAATCCAGTCCATTTCTTGATTGATGGGTTCCGTTGGGGCGTGTTGGGTATCGGGGAAAGCAACCCGTGGCTTGGCGCGGGGGTATCTGTCGTCATCGCCCTGATATTGTGGATCGTTTGTTTGCGTATGTTTGCGACTGGCTACCGTCTCAAGAGCTGACGGGTATCACGTTCAAAGCTCCACGCGTTCGCGCGCTTCCCATGCGGATCTGAGGGCCGAGCCTTCACCGGCAAAACTGCGATCCGTCGCGGCGTAAGACTTCACGCGGTCGAGGCGAAAGTGCCGAAAATCCTGCCGCAACTCACACCATGCCGCGATAACCAATGCGTCGACGTAGTAGATTAGTGCCAAGGGTTTAATTGTGCGCGTGGTTTGTCGCTTCTTTTCGTCTTCATAG